>JAHBUR010000027.1 GCA_019637975.1 Bacteroidota bacterium
ATCCGTTTTGCGAGTTCCTTCCGGAAGTCGTCGTCCAACAGTTTCATCTCATCTTCCGGATTGGAAATGAATGCCGTCTCGACAAGTGTCGACGGTAATTCAGTCGGCCCGAGCAACGCAAAGTTGAAATTTCCGACGCTGCCGATTGTATCAAGGCCGGTCTTGAGCAACTCCGTCAAGATGAACTCTGACAGAAATCTGTGTGATGCATGTTTGTAGAACGTGCCTGCCCCTTTAGTATCTGCCGGATTGCCCGTAAGACCGATGGAATTTGCGTGAATACTCACGAGCATATCCGCCCCTCCGCGATATGCCCTTAGAAACCGTTCCGTCATTCCCGGGTTCGAATCATCCGATCGGGTGAAGATGACGGTGGCTCCCTTGTCCTCCAGCACCCGCCGGACGTGAGAGGCAATGGCAAGCGTGACATCTTTCTCAAAAGCTCCTGTTGAGCCTAACGCGCCTTTATTGTCTCCACCGTGTCCGGCATCTATTGCAAAGGATAACGACTTCAGTTTCAGACTTTCGGGTTGACGGCGGACTTTTATTTTGAGTGATGTGCCTTCATATCCGATTTCATAGCCCCACATCTGCTTGCTTTTCAGTTCAATTGTTATCCGGGCTACGCCCTTCTCAGCCTGATTGACGTAAACGTTTGCAATTTCCTTCGCCGTCATCTGATGCGTGATAGCGTTTGTATTCAATGCGGCGCCGTACACATTCACGACAATACGGTTTGGATTCGATAGTTGGGATGTCGAGTAAGGAAGTCTGTCGCTCAGGAACATTGATACAACATCCTGTTTTCCTTCGGCCCCGACGGTAATGTTCCCTGTGAGAGATGAGGGGAAGAATGTGCCTGCGGGCTGCAACTCAACGTATGCGTCTTCAATCCACGCTTCCTGGTTCTCAGTCAAGCCCACGCGAAACATGTTGCCGACTTTTCCCGTGATCCGAAGCCTGATATCCTGATTGATGATCGAGAATTTGTATGCGCCGAGCCGATCATCTCCCAATCCTGCATTCAGATACGGTCGTTCCCCTTTTGTTACACCGACTACAGGAAGCGCATTTGATTTGAATGAAACCCGGGCATACGTGGAACGCGTGACTGCGTTTCCTAAACTATCCTCAAGACGAAACGTAATGCGCTGACTCGCTAACGTATCAGAAGCCTTTACTTTGTACGTCCCGCGATAAATGCCCGCAAGACCGCGTGTTTGTGAAACGGGCCTTTCCCTCATCGGTATGCCGTTGAGGAACGTAACTTTTCCTCCGGGCGTTCCCTTCACCTGAACCTGAAGAATATCGCCTTCCGCAAGCCACAAATCCTGCGTCGGCATCATCATCGCGTCTTCAAGCATCAACGTGTCGCGCCGCGTCGTTTCCATCGGTTTCGGACGAAGAATGACGAACGTCTTTGACATTGATGTGCCCGCGGGAGTGGAAGCAGTAATTGTAAAAACATTCTCGCCAACGGCAACATCAAGCTTTCCACAAAATGCGCCCGACGGGTACACGTTGTACTGCTTGCCGTTGACAGTGACGGCATTACCCGGATTTGTACTTGCTGATAACCTGTACGTTGTTGTCGTTGTGGTGACAGTATCGGATTCGGGAACGACGAGCAGGATGAAAAGACGTGACTTGTCGACTGCCGGCTGGGCTGTAAGAATGCCGATGACACACATCTGAAGAAGAACTGTCCGGCGTAAGCGATGCATCGTGAATTACCCCTGATACAATTGGATACGTTCTGTTTTCGGAAAATAATGGGAAAGAATGCTGTCGCTTGTGTAGCCTGCATCACCCATCACAGCAGCACCGATCTGGCACATTCCCACACCGTGCCCCCATCCGGCGCCGTGAAGAATGAAACGCGATGGCACACCCGCCTTTACATTCAACCGCTGAATCGACAATGCTGAACTGTAGAGATGGGAATTCGACAGCGTGCGCCGTATTTCCAGTTCCTTACCGATCGTCAGTGTCCGCTTCGAGCCTACGATTTTCAGCTTGGTCAGCCGTCCCGACTTGCCCCGTTCGACCGGAACGAGATCACGTATCAATCCAAAATCAATGCCGCTCCGGCGCGCAACAATGGCGGCCAATTCGTCCTGCTCATACTCTACTGTCCACCGGAAGAAGTCGCTTGTCTCCTGATCATATTTCATCAGGATTTGGGTGATAATTCGCTTGTCGGATGTATTGCAGAACACATCCGGTCTGGAGCAAATCCATCGTTCGGCATCCGGTTCGGCTGACACGTCTGCTTGCTCGTGGGACAAATGTGTGTCACGCCGTGAAGTCAAATACGGTTTCTGTTCCGGCTGCCATACGTTTTCGAACAATTCGGTGATTCCGCCGCAACATTTCGAAAACCGGGCATCGCACACCGTGCCGTTGTGCATCAGAACCATTCCGAATGTCGCCTGTACTGCATCGCTGACGGTTGATGTATGGGCCTTGGTGATTCCCTGATATCGCTGGCAGTGATCGTCGGCGCACACGTCGAACAAATCGTGTGCCTCCCGATCGTACCAGCGGATGCGCTCGGCTTCTGTTTCGACAACTGTTGCGTATGTGTTATGCTCTGACTTGAGCTCACGTGATCTCCCCAGTTGCGCGAGCAGCCAGCTGCGTGATGCGATGGCATGCGCTTGCAGAAGATTCGCCGAGGCGTCGGCGCTCATCTCCGAAGAAATCACGCTCGCAAGATAGTCTTCGATACTGACGCGGTTGATTGCGAGAATGCCTTCATCGGTTAGCTGAAGTTTCAAGGTTCCCCTGAACTGTTGATCTTCTTTTCGTTGCCAATGAAAGCCGATGCCGATGGTGACATCTTTGATCGTGAACGTGCATTCATCCTGTTCAGGTGAGAACGTGATTCGGGGGGTTGTTCGGAACATCCCTTCACGTTCAATTTCAATCAGGTTGCCGGAACGTCGCGCAATATACTCGCCGTTGAACATTCCTGCATCGCCGGAAGCAATGAAATCCCCGTGCAGCGCAAAACGGAGTTCAGGCTGCGTACTGATGCCCACCGCGATAACGGGGATATTCGTGCTTGAATTCAAAACGGGAAATGGTTGTTTACCGTGTGGAAGACGTCCGCCCTTTGGCACAACATAAAGAAGTTCATCTACAAAAGAAATGAAAAACCCGTGCAGATGCGGCTACACGGGTTTCTCGTCACCTGACTATCGTTGTCAGTTGGTTCCGGCTTCAGGCTCGAACTTCAACACCTCTTCCACGATCACATCAACGATTTCCGATTCCTTCACTTTCCTGATGACTTCACCTTTCCGGTAGAGGATTCCGACACCCTTCCCCGCGGCAATCCCGATGTCGGCTTCACTCGCTTCGCCGGGTCCGTTTACAACACAGCCGAGCACGGCAACCTTTACGGGCTTCTTCACGCCTTCGAGCCGCTCTTCCAATTGTGCCATGATGCCAAAGAGATCGACTTCGAGTCTGCCGCATGTCGGGCACGCGATCAATTCGACATTGCGGGATGCCAGCCCGAGTGAGCGGAGAATTTCCTTGCCGACCTCAACTTCCTTTACCGGCTCGTCCGTCAACGATACGCGGATCGTATCCCCGATTCCTTCGGCCAGCAGCGTTCCGATACCGACGGCTGATTTGATGGTTCCGATTCTCGTTGTTCCGGCCTCGGTGACACCCAGATGCAGCGGAATATCGGTTCGCTCGGCAACAAGCCTGTAGGCTTCAATCATCAAACGAACGTCGGTGGATTTGACGGAGATAATCACATCACGAAATCCAAATTCGTCGCATATCCCGACATGTCGCATTGCGCTCTCGTACAACGCCTCGGCAGTCGGGTAACCGTGCTTTTCCAGAATATCCTCCTCCAACGAACCCGAATTGACGCCGATGCGAATCGGAATCCCCTTGTCCTTTGCCGCAGTCAACACCTCATAGATGCGATCCTTGCTGCCAATGTTGCCGGGATTGATTCTGACTTTCGCAACATTGGCCTGGATTGCCTTCAGGGCAAAGATATGATTGAAATGAATATCCGCAACAACAGGAATGGGTGACTGACGGACAATCTCAGCCATTGCATCCGCGGCTTCCTTGTCATTCACCGTCACTCGAACGATGTCGCACCCGGCGTCGGCCGCATCGACAATTTGCTTGACAGTGCCTTCAATGTCGCTCGTCTTCGTCTTCGTCATTGTCTGCACGCTGATGGGCGCACCGCCGCCGACTTTGATGCCGCGGATCGTGACCGACCGTGTGTGTCTTCGTACCCCGACTTTGTATGTCGGATGCGGCACAGCCGGGGGTTGATCAGTCATATTCAGAACAGGAATTTCCATACACTCCTTAGTTGATTTTCTTGCTCGCTTCGTTCAAGATGCGTTTCTCTTCATCCGTAAGACTTTGATATCCGCTTGTATTGATTTTGTCGAGGATGGCGTCAACGACCTCCTGATTCAATTCGTTCTCCCCCTCCATCGGACGTCCCGTGTGAATGTCGAAAAATTTGGCGTCCTGGATTTCATCCCGGACGGTTTTCCGGGTTCGTGGTGGTTGATGCGGCATCTTCGGGCTTCCGATAATAACCCTCCACACATCTTCAAGAGAAAATCCTTGCGCTTCGAATTTCATGTACAAAAATCCGACTGCGGCCCCGCCGAGATGCGCAAAGTGTGCAATGCCCGACGACGTTCCCGTAACTCCGAAGAACAACTCGAGAACAATAAAGCCTGTGACGAAATACTTTGCCCTGATGGGAAGGAGGAAATAAAGATAGATGGGACGATCAGGAAACAGCATTCCGAACGCAACCAAAATGCCGAACACGGCACCCGACGCACCGACAGTTGGAACGGTAAGTCCGATCAGCGGAGCAACGAGAAGATTTGCAATTCCCGCACCGAGACCGCACGTCACGTAGTAGATGATGAACCGCTTGGAACCCCAGAGATTCTCCAACTCCATTCCAAACATCCAGAGCGCCAGCATGTTAAAGAACAGATGCCCCAGCCCTCCGTGGAGAAACATATACGTGAACAGCTGCCACGGCCAGAAGTTCGTTCCCAGGGGCCACAACGCAAGCCATTGCGTAATGAGCCCGAAATCACCTCCGATGGAACTGCCACCGATCTTGAACGGCGCAAGAAAGAACGCCGTCAACAACCAGATTGCGGCATTGCTGATGAGCAGCATTTTTATGACAGGCGGAAAGAACGAAAATCCGCCGAAGAAACTCGGACGGTAGTAGTTCCCGCCTGTACCTGTTGAGCGATAGAAGGACATTAGTTCAGAAAAATCTTCCTTGAAATGGCGCTACACGATAGAACATCTGTGTACGGCAATTGGTTCATACGTATTTCGTGTCGAGCGCGGCCAATCCGGGCAATTGTTTGCCTTCGAGAAACTCAAGCGACGCTCCGCCGCCGGTTGATACGTGAGAAATGGACGACTCAAAACCCATTTGTACAACCGCTGCCGCTGAATCACCTCCACCCACGATTGTGGTTGCCCCGCTTGTTGTCGCCTCCGCAAGCAATTTGGCAATTTCCAGCGTGCCGTTGGCGAAGTTCGGCATCTCGAAGACACCCATCGGGCCGTTCCAGATTATGGTCTTTGCGCCCTTCATTTGAAGTCTGATGAGTTTGATTGTCTCGGGTCCAATATCAAGCCCCCGCCAACCGGACGGGATTTTGGTGATCGGGACGGTTTTGCGTTGTGCATTGTTATCGAACTTGTCGGCAATAATGCAGTCAATCGGAAGTATCACCCTCCGGTTCTTTTCTTTGATGTGTTCAAGAATTTCCTTGGCAAGTTGGACCTTCTCCTGTTCTACCAAAGAATCGCCCACCTCCAATTCCTGAGCACGGAAGAACGTGAACGCCATTCCGCCGCCAATCACCAGCACATCGACCTTGGGAAGCAGATTCTGAATGACGTCGATCTTGCCTGAGATTTTTGCACCACCGAGAATCGCCACGTACGGTCGTTTCGGATTTGCCACGGCTTGCGTAAGATACTCAATCTCCTTTTTCATCAGGTATCCGGCAACACACGGTTTCAGGAACTTTGTCACGCCCTCAGTTGAAGCATGCGCCCGATGTGCCGTACCGAATGCATCGTTCACGTACACATCACCCCAACCGGCCAGCTCCTTTGCAAAATCCGGATTGTTTTTTTCTTCCTCGGGATGAAAGCGGAGGTTTTCGAGCAGCAGTATATCTCCCGGCTTCAATCCATCAACAATCTTTTTTGTTTCCTTTCCGATACAGTCTGCTACGAACTGCACGTTGGTACTGAGCAATGTTGCGAGATGATTGGCAACGGGTTTCAATGAAAACTCGGGATTGGGGCCGCCCTTCGGCCTGCCGAGATGGCTCATGAGAATAGGAATGCCGCCTGAGTCAAGAATCTTTCTGATTGTGGGAAGCGATTCTACAATTCTCTTATCATCAGAGATTTTCAAGTCGTCCGTCATCGGAACGTTGAAGTCGACCCGTACGAGTACGCGTTTGCCTTTCAGATCTACATCATCAATTGTCTTCGTCATCATTTGTCATTTCTCCATTCGGGATCTGTAGAGACACAAAAGCCTGCCTCACAACACCGTGGGGCAGGCCTGCCCGCCATGAGGCAGGCGGGAAAATCATCACAAAAACACTATCAGGCTATTTTCTTCAGCAAATCCACCACCCGGCACGAGAAGCCCCATTCATTGTCATACCAGCCAAACACTTTAACGGTGTTGCCGTACGCCATAGTCAATTTCGAATCAACAATGCATGAGTGTTCGTTGCCGATGATATCGGCGGAGACAATTTCGTCTTCTGTGTACTGCAAAATGCCCTTCATGCTTGTTTCTGCAGCCTTCTTCAGAGCGGCGTTCACTTCATCCTTCGAGGCAGGTTTCTTCAGCACTGCGACAAAATCCGTGATGGATGCATCAGGCGTCGGAACACGAAGCGAGAAGCCATCCAGTTTTCCCTTCAGTTCGGGGATGACTTTGCCGACCGTTCTGGCGGCCCCGGTAGTTGTCGGGATAATGGAGAGAGCTGCAGCACGGGCCCGGCGCAAATCCTTGTGCGGCAAATCGAGCAATCGCTGATCGTTGGTGTACGAATGAATAGTCGTCATGAACCCGCTTTCCATTCCGAACGTTTCGTGCAAGACTTTCACCATTGGTGCAAGGCAGTTGGTCGTGCATGATGCATTCGAGACGAACTGTTCTTTTCCCGTCAACACACTATCGTTCACGCCGAGAACAACTGTCGCGTCGATTTCATCTTTCGCCGGGGCGGTAAGCAGAACTTTCTTTGCGCCCGCTTGAATGTGCAGATTCAGCTTCTCGCGGCTCGTGAAAATGCCGGTCCCTTCAATCACGAGCTCGACACCCAATTCTTTCCACGGAAGCTTCGCGGGATCCTTCTCCGCAGTGATTTTGAATTTCTTTCCGTCAACTACTAGAGTATCGCCATCAGCCCGAACATCGCCGCCGTACTTGCCGTGAACGGAATCGTACTTCAACAAGTACGCAAGTGTTTGTGCATCGGTAATGTCGTTGATAGCAACAACATCGAAGCCGCCAGTTTTCATCAACCTGCGAAACACGAGCCTGCCGATTCGGCCAAACCCGTTGATGCCAATTTTTACCGCCATGAACTACCTCCGAATGTCAGACAATAAGGGGAACCAAAAATCTTGAAAATCGTGCAAAAAGAAGGCGTTTTGCAAAGAAACACACGTCAATCTACCAAGAAAAGCCCTGAATGTCAAACAAGGTTTCCGAGGCGGTCTTCAGACTTTGGGCAAGAAGTAACCGGTTGATCAAACTGTATCTTTCAACGTTCCGTGATCAGCGAGCGCCACTGATGTTGCGAACACCGACTTGGCCCCATGCTCCTTGAGTACCCGGGCACACTCCTGAATCGTCGCGCCTGTAGTGATGACATCATCGACAAGAAGGAAGGAAGAACCTGCAATCATTGCAGCATAGCGGGAGTTCACTCCGAATGCAGAACGGACATTGTTCCGGCGTTCTTCAATGTTCAGCGTCGTCTGGGTTCTCGTGTTTCTTTTTCTTTGCAACAGATTCCGGTACACAACCGACTCCGCAACGGAGCGAATTCCCATTGCAACATACACGCTCTGGTTATAGCCCCGTTCCCTTCTCTTTGAAGGATGAAGAGGAACAGGGACGAGGCCCGCTGATGAGATATCCCCGCAAGAAGCAGTGACCCTCTCGCCGATCTTCTTCCCAAGCTCGAAGCCTGCTCGAGTCATCTCTTCATACTTCAGTTGATGGATTAATGACTGAAGCATGCCATCCTTCTCAAAGTGAAACGCAGAAATCAGGCCGTCAACATATCCGCCGGAAACAAGTCGTTCACGCATTTCCGTGAAAAGCGGGTCATCCTGCGTGATCGGCTTGATGCTTTGAAAGCAGGCCGCGCAAATTCGATCAACAGTTTCGCCCAAATATTCTTCGCATCCAAGACACGCAGGGGGATAGATGAATTCGTAGAATGCGCGGAGTGTTGTGGAAAGTGGCGACGAACGGACCTCAAGCATGTCGATCCCGTGAGACGTTGAGGGATTAATTTCGTTTCGATTTTTTTTCCGGCTGCCTCATCGCTTCGAGCTTGGCAATCTCATCGCGGAGCTGGGCTGCACGCTCGAACTCCAAGTCCTTCGAGGCACTCAGCATTTCGGCGCGCAATTCTTCAATCAGATCTTTGCGTTGATCGGCGGTGAGGTAACGGATAACGCTTTCTGCAACAACGGGCATTTTTTGCCGCTCGCGTCGTGCATCCCTCTCGGCCTTGACGTCTGCGACGGCAGTGGCAGCAAGAACTTCATTCACGGTTTTGTACACAGTTTTCGCCGTAATGCCGTGATCCTGGTTATACTGCAATTGCTTTTCGCGACGACGTCGCGTTTCGTCCAGCATTCTCTGCATCGAGCCTGTGACAGTATCAGCGTACAAAATGACTCTGCCGTTCAGATTGCGGGCTGTCCTCCCGGCGGTTTGAATGAGAGATTTTTCGGAACGCAAGAAGCCTTCTTTATCGGCATCGAGAATGGCAACGAGTGATACTTCCGGCAAATCCAATCCTTCACGCAAAAGGTTGACGCCGACAAGTACATCAAAATCGCCGAGGCGCAAATCACGTAGGATCTCGACACGTTCCAGTGCATCAACCTCGGAGTGAATGTACCGGACTTTTACCTTGATCTCTGTGAGATAGTCTGTTAGATCTTCAGCCATCCGCTTCGTCAACGTCGTAACCAGAACCCGCTCTTGCCGTGCAGACCGTGTTCGAATTTCCGCGATCAGATCATCGATCTGATTTTTCACCGGGCGGATTTCGACCTCGGGATCGACCAGTCCTGTTGGGCGTATAACTTGTTCTACGACAACACCTTGCGACTTCTGCAGTTCATAATCGCCCGGCGTGGCGCTGACGAAAATCACCTGTTTCACCATCTGCTCCCATTCGTCGAAGGTAAGCGGACGATTATCGAGGGCAGAAGGAAGACGGAAACCGTATTCAACAAGTGTCAGCTTTCGTGAACGGTCGCCGTGATACATTCCGCCGATTTGCGGAACGGTAACATGCGATTCATCGATCACGAGAAGAAAATCATCGGGGAAGTAGTCGAACAAACACGCCGGGCGGGAACCCGGCGGGCGGCCTGCTATGTGCCGCGAGTAATTCTCGATGCCGGAACAATAGCCTACTTCGCGCATCATCTCCAAATCGAATCGAGTGCGTTGCTCGAGGCGTTGTGCTTCCACCAACTTCCCCAGTCTGCGCAGTTCTTCAAGCCGTTCTTCAAGTTCCTGCTCGATTCCCTTGTATGCTTTTTCGAGAGATTCTTTCGAGGTGACGAACTGTTTGGCCGGATAGATAACTTCATAGTCGGTTTCGGCGAGAACTTTGCCGTCTGTCTTGTTGATGTAGGAAATCCGCTCAATCACATCGCCGAAAAATTCGACGCGAATCGCCTCTTCGCTTTCGTAAGCGGGAATTACTTCAACAACATCTCCCCGTACCCGCATCGTGCCCCGTACAAACTCGAAATCATTTCGCATATAGAAGATATTCAGAAGTTTGCGGAGAAAATCATTCCGCTCCATCCGTTCGCCTTTGCGGATCACGACAATCTGGCTCGCCCATTCCTCAGGGGCGCCAATGCCGTAGATGCAACTGACGGACGCAACCACGATAACATTCCTGTCGCCGCTGAGCAATGCGCTTGTTGCCCGCAGACGCAGCCGGTCAATTTCATCATTGATCGAGGCATCCTTGGCAATGTACGTGTCGGAGGTCGGGACGTAGGCTTCGGGCTGGTAGTAGTCGTAATAGCTGATGAAGAACTCCACCCTGTCCTTCGGAAAGAAGCTTTTAAACTCGCCGTAGAGTTGTGCCGCCAGCGTTTTGTTGTGCGACATGACCAGCACCGGCTTGTTGACCGACGCAATGACGTTGGAGATCGTGAAGGTTTTTCCGCTGCCTGTTACGCCGAGCAGGGTCTGATACTTGTCGTTTCGTAACACGCCTTCTGTAAGCTGGCGGATGGCTTCGGGTTGATCGCCGCTGGGTTGGTAGTCTGAAACAAGAGTGAAGGGACTCACTCATACCTCAACGCATCAATCGGGCTCAGTTGAGCGGCTTTACGAGCCGGATAGTAGCCGAAGAAGATCCCGACAAATGCCGAGAAGAGAAATGCGAGGCCGACTGCATCAGGCGAGACAAAGATCGGCCAGCCGGCAAATTTCGAAATCAGATTCGAGCTTGCAAGACCGAGCCCGATACCGACAAGCCCGCCGGCAATACTCAACATCATTGCTTCGGTAAGAAATTGCTGGAGAATATCGCGTCGCCGGGCTCCGATGGACATGCGAATGCCGATTTCCCGCGTCCGTTCTGTTACGGAGACAAGCATGATATTCATGATGCCGATTCCGCCGACAATAAGAGATACCGACGCAATACTTCCCAACAACATCGTCATAATGCTCGAGGTGGCGGTTGCCGCATTTGCAATTTCGGATTGATTGCGTATAGTGAAGTCGTCCTCGTCCCACGGTTGGATTTTGTGACGGGCCCGCAGAAGGGTCGTAACCTCCTGTTGCGCCGTTGGAATCATTTCTTTTGACACAGCCGAGACGAGGATGCTGCTCACATGATCGATTCCCTGAATCTTCTTCTGCACGGTGGAGAATGGGGCAATCACAATATCATCCTGATCCTGCCCCCACGTGTTCTGGCCCTTCGGCATCAGCGTACCGGTGACAATGAAAGGCATGTTGCCTATCCGGATAATCTGCCCGACCGCATCCTGGCCGGGGAACAGGTTCTGCACAACGGTTTGCCCCAACACACAGACCTTCGTTGCCCCGCGTTCGTCCTGCTCGGTAAAAAACTCACCGCTGGCAAGCTGCCAGTCACGAATTTGAAAGAATGCGGGCGAGCCTCCCTGAATGGATGAGCCCCAGTTCAGGTTGCCGGCAACCAACTGCCTGCCTGTTCTCGTATTCGGGCTGACAAGTGCGACTGACGGACATTGTTCGCGAATCGCCTCAACATCTCCCAGCGTAAGAGACGAACGCGTACCGGCACCGCCGCGAACTCCACCTTGCATTGAAGAGCCCGGAAAGATGATCAGCACGTTCGTTCCGAGACTGGCAATCTGCGACTCAACAGCCGATTGTGCTCCTTGCCCTACCGCAACCATGGAAATCACCGCGCCCACGCCAATGATGATCCCTAACATTGTCAGCAATGCGCGTGTTTTTTGCCGCAACAATGAATCGAGCGCGATGCGCAGTGTTTCAAGAAAATTCATATCACATCCCTCTCCTGCGGCCACCGCCGGGCATGCTCGGCGCAAAGGGATTCTGTACGGATTGCGAAACTTCAGCAGAGGGATTGAACATTCCGATAATAATCTCATCCCCTTCGTTCAGTTCTGTGCGTGCAAGCTCGACGAAACGTCCGTCTTGAAGCCCGGCACCGATCATGCGAGGTTGGGGGCTCCCTCCTTCCAACACCCAGACGACTGACCTTCCTGCCCCTCTGCTGCCGGGACCGCGCCTTCCCTCACGGCCGCCACTGCCTTCCTGCTGCCATCGTCCGGGCCGGGCCGTATCAGATTGGGCGTTCATTTGCGCCATTCGTCGTGCCCTCATGCTATCCAACAGTTCTTCAGCGTTCGGGGGAGAAAACCGTGTTGCCTGAATCGGAGCACGCAACACGCTCTCCCGTGTCGCGACGACAATAGTCAGCGTTGCCGTCATGCCGGGCATAAGCTTGAGATCGGGGTTCTCGACATCTATAATCACGTTATAGGTGACAACATTCTGAGAGATGACAGGGGCGAGCCTGATTTCCCTGACCGTGCCGTGAAATTCATCCCTCGGATATGCATCTACACGAAACGTGACATCCAGTCCTTTCTTCACGTTGCCGATATCCGCTTCGTCTATGCTTGCCCGGACTTGCATTTTGCGGAGATCGTTTGCAATCTCAAACAATGTCGGTGCAGAAAGACTTGCTGCGACTGTTTGACCGACATCGACATTGCGGGAAATAACAATGCCGCTGATCGGAGACCGGATTGTGGCGTACTTCAGATTGACGTCGGCGCCCTCGAGACCTGCATTGGCCTGTTCAAGGTTGGCGCGGGCCGATTCGAGATTCGTGATTGCGGCATCCATATCCGCTTGCGAGACGAGATTCTTGCCGAAGAGATCCTGAATACGATGATGGTCCCGCTCCGCCTGATTCAATGAGGCACGGGCTCGCGTGACGCCGGCCTTTGCCTGATTCATCGCTGCTTGAAGAAATGTGGGATCCAGTTGCGCCAGCAAATCGCCCCTCTTTACCTCTGAATTGAAATCTGCATACAGTCTCGCGATCCGGCCGGAAACCTGCGAGCCAACCTGAACCGTCGTGTCGGCGTTGACTGTTCCCGTTGCGCTGATGGTCACAGTAACATCGCCCCTGTCGATTTTTGCGGTTCGATAGGTAATCTTATCTTTATCTCCGTTGGTCAACCACAGGAAACCGCCGCCGAGAAGAATGACGGCACCAATAACAATCCACAACCACTTCTTCATGTGCATACACCTCTTCTGATCATAATTATGAGTGGAATACCGTGCTAACGCTACGAATTGGACACCCTGCCGGACATCGCGGTTTAAGCGGGGCTGTTATAGTTCATCAATACTTTTTCTTCCCGCAAACCCCTCAGGTATGGAATGCCAGAAGTGAATATCATCCTCGCCTACTTTCCAACACAAGTAGACTTCCTCACCGTTCCCCCGGATATGCGGAAAATCGACGAGTCCGTCGTCGAGACCCTTCACAATAATTCCCCGTTCCTCCAGCCCCCGTACGATTTTGACAAGCGTCTCCAACTCAGGTGGAAAGTTTCCGTCACCGTTCGGCCCCATTCCGCCGAAGTACCGGTGACGATGTACATCCCATCCCTTTGCGTCAAGATTCTTTTTGAGCTCGACGATTTTCGATGCAAGAGCGTGAACGCTTGTCAACTCACGCCGGGCCTCATCGATTGTGAAATGCTTCTTATGCAGCCTTTGCTCCATGGCGTCCGGTACAATACAACGAATAGTCGGGTCTGTTTGTACAAAAAGGTAAGAATTTGAAGGTAGGATGTAAAGGGATCAGACGGCTACGGAATTCGTACCTCGTCGACAACAAGCCCGGCATCACGACCTCTCATCACAATCAGCACAGTTCTCTGACGCGGCTTCTCGTTGTCTTCATCAACCACCGGCATTTGGTAGTAGCCCCAGATCCGTTCGCCGGAGGCTGCTGAAGAGTCGATCACACGCGGCGGGCCAAGCAACGCCAGCACGTCACGTTCTGTCTTTCCCTTCAGGCTTTGAAGATCATCGAAGCGATGCACAGGCTTCCGCTCTATACAGGCCATACACGATAGAGCAACGAATACCATCAAGAACACTGAAAACGCCCCTGCTCTCAAAGTCATCGCTACAATTTTTCCAGAATGAAGTTGGTCATTTTTGTGAAGAGATGGCGCTGCGCCGCCGGATCCGAAATTCCGTGCGCTTGTCCGGGATAGAAGAACGTCTCGAACTGCTTGCCTTCCCGAATCAGGATTTCGTTGAACACAATAATGTGCTGCCAATGCACGTTATCGTCCGCTGTGCCGTGGACAATCAAAAGGTTACCTCTGAGTTGCGAAGCATATGTAATGGGCGCTGTTGCTCTGTAGCCTTCCGGATTTGCCTGTGGCGTGCCCATATAGCGTTCAGTCCAGATTGTATCGTAGAACTTGAAATCCGTTACCGCTGCCACCGCAATTCCCGCCTTGAAAACGCCCGCGCCGTATGTCATAGCCATCAATGTGTGATACCCTCCGCCGCTCCAACCCCAAATGCCGAGGCGTGACGCATCAATGTAGGAAAGCGAGCCGAGATATTTTGCGGCCTCAAGAATATCACGCGTATTCGGCAGGCCGAGTTGCCGGTTCGTGCTTTGCCTGAAGGCCTTGCCGCGGGCATCTGTACCACGCGGATCAATGCTCACGATGATGTAGCCGTGCTGCGCAAGCAGTTGATACCAGAGAAAATTTCTTCCACCCCATCGATGTGTTACGGTTTGCGGACCGGCCCCGTACACAAACATCAGTACGGGGTACTTTTTCGATGCATCAAAATCTGCTGGCTTCAGCATATATCCATTCAAATCCAGACCGTCGTTCGTCTTGAATACGAAGAATGAATGCCGTGTCGTCGGAAGATGCTTCCACGGAGAAAATGAGTTTGCGACGAGAGTCGCGATGCGACTTCCGTCGGCTTTCTTTACCCATACCTGTGAGGGCAGGGCTGTGTTGGAATACGTGTTTATGAAGACTTGCGCATCAGGCGAAAACAACACCGAGTGCCAGCCCGGTTCTTGCGTCAGACGTTTCAAGCCCGTCCCGTCAAGATGAATGCTGTAGAGATGCCGCTCGAGCGGTGATTCCTTTCCTGCAACAAAGTATATCACATTCCGATTCTCATCCACGCCGGAAAGTTCCGTGACATCCCACTGCCCTTGTGTAATCTGACGTTCAAGCGTTCCATTCAGGTTGTATAAATACAGATGGGTGTAACCATCCCTGCTCGACTTCCAGATAAAGCGTTTCGATTTTTTGAGAAAGCGGAGATCGTCGTGTTCAGTTTCAATCCATGCAGTATCTGCTTCGGTCAGAATTGTTTTGAGCGAGCCGTCGTTTGCATTCGCAAGCATCAGCTCCAACGTATCCTGCGCCCGGTTCAGACGCTGAACGGCGAGAAGGTTCGCGTCGGTTGTCCACTTGATACGGGGAATGTAGATATTGGGATTGGAACCCAGATCAAGCCATCGGGTGGTGTTACCATCAAGAGTGATGATACCGATTTGCACAAGCGAATTCGGGTCGCCTGCCTTCGGATACTTCATTAAATCGAGCCTGGCGTGCGGACTTTCGGCAGTATATTCTACAAGCGGGAACGTCGGCACAGCCGTCTGATCGAGGCGCCAGAACGCAATACGCCTGCTGTCGGGCGACCATTGCCATCCTTCAATGATGGAGAATTCCTCTTCGTACACCCAGTCGAATTTGCCGTTCAGTACATTGTCTGAACCGTCGAACGTCAGTTGGGTCTCCTTTCCCGACGACACATCCAGAGCAAACAAATTGTTCGAGCGGACAAACCCGATCTTTTTCCCATCGGGAGAGAGCTTGATGATGGCTTTGTCGCCGGATGCATGCGAAAGAAGACGGAAAGATTTTGTTCTGAGATTGAAGATGCCGAAGTCGCCCCCAGTCTTGATTCTGCGGGCAGGAAGTGTGCTTGTTACCAGCACATGTTCGCCATCGGCAGCCCACTCATACGAGCCGATTGTCATCGGTTTCCGGTCTCCGCCGGAAACAAGCCAAGCCTCATCCAGCACAAGCTCCCGCGCATTGTCCGAGAGATTGTAGGCAAACACTTGTTGGCGGTTCGTTGCGCTGTCTTTTCGAATGTAGGTGAATCGCTTTCCTCCCTCTATCCATTGGATCTTTCCCGGCGACGTGCTTGTCCCCTTCATCGCGGCGAACACTTCGTCTATTGACCAGCGATCCGGCGCTTCTTGAGAAAAGACTTCAAATGAGAAAATGACAAGCACAAAGAAGATGGGTACTCGTCTCATTCCTTCAGTCTCCTGCCGATTTTATTTGGACGACATCGTAATCGTTTCAAGCCCATGGGCATGGGGTCCGCGTTCTTGACGCCAGAGGAGGAATGAAAACACCAACCCGAACGCGGAAAGAGTTGTAAACACCCACATGCCGCCCGAGTATCCGCCGGGATTGTCAGGACCGGCGGCAAGGCGGTCGTTCAATTCACCGATCAACCACGGAATAGCCGCCATGCCTATTTGCTGGCAGAGCGTCATCATGGAATATGCAGAACCGAGGCGCCGCTCGTCCACGATGTACGCCACCGAGGGCCACATGATTGCCGGAATCATCGAAAACGCTACGCCGAGTAGCGTCATCACAATCAGAAGTGTTAGGGGGATGGCTATGTTGCCGAACACGGGGAGAGCAAACTCGAGCATCGGGCCGGCCGGAGCATACGTGACAACAAGAAACAGCGGCAACAACACAAGCGAGCCCGCAAACATGAACAGCGAACGCTTCCCGACACGATCAACCAACAACCCGAACAGCGGTGTCGCAACCATCGCCGCAAGCGGCAAAAAACTGTTGAGAAAACCGCCGATCTCGCGCGAGGTACCGTGGGCTTCAATAAAATATTTGATGGCGAACGCCCGGAATGGAAAGATGGTTGAATAGAACACTACGCACAATCCTACAATGTACCAGTATGACGGACTGAACCTATAGAGACTTCTGAATTCCAACTTTTCCGTCTCACCTTGTTCGCCGAGCGCATACAGCCTTTCGGCCCGTTTCTCAAGAATGTAATAGAGAATCCCGCCAACAACACAGGCACTCGTTATGATGGTTGAGAGCCAGAGCGGATCCTGCCAATTTGTGTACCACGGCCGCGCCCAAGCGGTTGACCAATCGGCGCTGACCGAGCCGAGGCGGGCAATCATCAGGTTTATTCCGAATGCAAAGCTGAGTTCCTTCCCTTTGAACCATTTCGCCAGCGCCGTTGTGACAGCAACAATCAGAGGCTCTGCCCCTATGCCTAACATGAATCGCCCGGTCAACATCAGCCACAACTCAGGTGATGCCGCCGTTACCGCCGCTGCGGCAAGACAAATAACTCCGAAGACAAGAACGGAGATCTTCGTGCCAAACCTGTCAATGATGTATCCGCCGACCAGCAACACAATCACCGCCGCGATACTGTACACCGTGTACAGCAACCCTAAATCACTATCCGAGTAGCCAAGCTGCTCTTTCAGCAGATCGAAAATGGGGCCTATCGAATCGTAGGCGTAATAGTTTCCAAACATCGAAAGGCTGATGAACACCAGTACCAGCCAGCGAAAACCTTTGCTTGGTTGGGGTTTGATAAAAGCGGCATCCGACATAGTGTGGTTGGAATTGTGTTAGAGAAATGAAAAGGGCGTCAGACGCTTGCTTGACGCCCTTGCATACATAGGAGAATTGATATCCCTTAATTTACATTTTTGAGAATCGCAAGCAAGAAGTTCCAGTACTTCTCAACCGTATCAATATAGATCTTCTCGTCCGGCGAATGAACTCCCTCAAGAGTCGGGCCGAACGAAATCATATCCATCTCGCCCATCTTCTCGCCGATAATGCCGCATTCGAGGCCGGCATGAATCGCCTTTACTTCGGCATCTTTGCCGTAGAGCGACTTGTACGTCGAGCGGGCGGTTTTGAGAATCTCGGAATCAAGATTCGGCTTCCATCCGGGGTATCCGTCGCCGTGAGACACTTTGGCGCCGCCGAGTTCGAAGATACTGGAAACCGAATGAACAATCTCCACAATCTCTGATGCCACGGAACTGCGCTGGCTCGTCACCATCTTGATAGCCTTCTTCTCCGTCTTGATGACTGCAACATTCGTCGAGGTTTCGACAAGGCCCGGAATATCAGCGCTCATTTTCATGACACCATGCGGAAGGGCGGACACCGTCATGAGGATTTTCCTTTTCTTTTAGTACTTCTTGATCACCTTCCCCTTCTCTTCACTTTCGTTTCTTCCATCGTAACAAATTCAAGTCAGGATCGACGGTGGACAGTTCATTCTTTGCGGCCATATTGAATCGCATCACCGCCTCCATCGCGGGCTTCCAGTTCTTCTTCGGAACAAACACCAGGGCCTCCGCTTCCCGCGGAATTGCGTTGTGCTTGTTGCCGCCGTCAACGGAAGATATACGAACTCCGAACGGCTCAAGCGCAACCAACACCCGGTTGAGGATCTTGACGGCATTGCCGCGACCCTTGTCAATTTCGAGTCCCGAATGCCCCCCTTTCAATCCGCCGACACGAACATGGGCAGCGATTGTTTGCGCAGGGGCTTTATCAAAATCGGCTTTCCAGGTTGCGTTCGAATCCTTGCCGCCTGAGCAACCGACGTAAATTGAACCCTCTTCTTCCGAATCGAGGTTCATCAGCGTTTTGCTTTCGAGAAAGCCGGGCTGCAGATTGCTTGCGCCTGTGAGGCCGGTTTCTTCATCAACGGTGAAGAGAAACTCGAGCGGGCCGTGTTCAAGCGACTTGTCTTCCATGATAGCGAGATTTGTCGCAACGGCAATGCCGTTATCCGCGCCGAGCGTTGTTCCGTTGGCCATCAACACATTCCCTTTGCGAACCAATTCAATCGGGTCCTTATAGAAATCATGTACCTTGTCCTTATTCGCCTCCGCGACCATGTCGAGATGTCCCTGCAGGCAAATCATCCGGACGTTTTCACGGCCGGGCGATGCAGGTTTCTTCACTACGACATTACCGAACTTGTCCGTTTTGGCTTGTAGTCCGAGTTTTTTCGCTGTTTCAACCACGTACTTTGTCATCGCCTCTTCGTGTTTTGAAGGGCGAGGGATTGCAGAGATAGCTGCAAAATACTTCCACACTAATTCAGGTTTCAGTCCTTCAATTGCTGTTGACACTGTTGCCTCCCTTATGTTGTTTCATGATTCTAGTAGCAGATACTTATTCCGTTCCAACTTTGCGACGAAGGTGCCAACCCGCTCATACATCGGTTCAAGCGGCTGCCCGAACTTCGCAGACATTTCCTTCCCGATGGATTCGACGGACGTCTGGCCATCACATTTGTTCCACACAAAACTCCCCAGCTCGTCTAACTTCAGCTTGATATTCGGTTTTGCGAGCATCGGAACAAACCACTTCACCAGCAACGGATGCTTGAATTTCGGGATAAGCAGTACAACGGTATTGTCTTCTTTCGTCTCCCATTCGAGATTCCTCTTCGGCTTGATAGAAAGAAGATCACGTGATGTCTCGTTCGGTTTGTTCATGCAATACTACGCTGTTGAAACACGGGGGACACGGCGAGCCGTGCCCCTCCGATTACTGTGTTCAGAATACTGCGCTCGGTGGCGCCGGCTCATCGGGCCTGCCTGCATTCTTGACAGGAATCTGAATAAGAATCCACGCAATGATGCCGAATATGACCAGGCTAGTGATAAACGAAGGCTCTTCGAATATTGCGAACAGCTTCACTTCCCAGAATGCAAACGCAGCAAAGAGAAGCCCGATCAATGCCTCTCCGGCAATCAGGCCGGCAGCGAGCAGAACGCCGTTGTTTTCCACGCGGGCCTTCTGTGCCGCATTATGTTCGCGTTGTGCACTGATTTTCTCAACCATGCCTTTGAACAATCCGCCGAGGAAGATTGCGAACGTTGTTTCGAGGGGAAGATACATGCCGACGCAAACCAGCATCGGGCTTTTTACCTGCATCAGAATGAAACCGAAGCCCATCAACATACCGACGATGATGAGGGGCCATGCCATTTGTCCGCCGACAATGCCTTGCGAAAGCAACGCCATCAGACTTGCCTGCGGCGCAGGGAGTGCGCGTGAACCGAATCCGCCTTCGTACTGCGGTGTTGCCATCTTGCCCGCAGCAACGTCGCCTTCATGCAGAACGATGAGGGGAAGGAACATGACAGCAGCAGCCAATGCTATACCTACCAAATTGCCGACTTGCATTTTCCACGGCGTCCCGCCCAGAATGTGGCCGACTTTCAGATCCTGCAACATCTCGCCCGCAACTGCCGCCGCAACACACACAACTGCCGCCACGCCCAACACTGCAGCAACCCCGGCTTGTCCTTTCATACCGAGAGCAACCATGAGCAAAGCGGCAACGAGCAGCGTCGAAAGCGTGAGGCCGCTAATCGGGTTGTTGCTTGAGCCGATGATACCGACAAGATATCCGGACACCGCGGCAAAGAAAAATCCCGCGATGATCATCACGACTGTTGCCACCAACGCGGCCGCAACATCGCCCGCAAAGTAGTTGTAGATGAAGAACGTCGCCAATGCCGCTGCACCGATTCCGACCATCACCCACTTGAAGCTGAGATCGTTTTCGGTTCTGACCGTGACATGCCCGCCCGTTGCGGCCTTCTTCACATCACCGATCGAGCGTTTGATGCCGGTCAACAGGCTGTTCCTCATTCTGAACAACGTAAACCCGGCACTCACCAACATGCCGCCGATGGCTATTGGTCGAACGATGTAACGCCAGACGTTTGCCGCCATTGCAACCCAGGTACCTTCTTCCGCAGGGGCACCTTCCGGAATCAGTGTAGGCCCGATGAAGTAGGTAAGAATCGGAACGAACAATCCCCAGGCAATCAGCCCGCCGCTGAAATTCAGTGACGCGAGCTTCGGCCCGATGATGTAACCGACGCCGATGTATGCCGGACTGACGCCGGGCGAGCTGAGCAGAATACCGCTCTGTGCGCCGACTTCGCCTGTTGCGCGAAGCCCGATGACGGATTTCGAGAACCCGACCCACTTCTCCCACGCTGTAGCAAAGAACTTGAACTGCCCCAATGCCTGAATCAGCGCACCAGCGCCCATTGCGCCAAACAGGAACTTGGCACCTGTTCCGCCCGAACGCCCTGCCTTGTGAATTTCCGAAGCCGCAACCGATTCGGGGAACGGCAATTCAACATCCTCCACCATCACACGCCGCAGCAACACGACGAACATGATGCCGAGAACACCCCCCGCCGTCATGATTGCTGCGGATTCAAGATAGTGCTGGGTGGTTGCAAACTCAGGCCAAATGCCCGCAATGAAGAATGCAGGCAATGTGAAAATGGCACCGGCCGCGACGGACTCACCGATGGAGCCGACGGTTCGCGAGAAGTTTTCTTCGAGAATGGAACCCTTCAAGATCCGCAGCAACGCCATACCGATAACTGCCGCGGGGTACGTTGCAGCAATCGTCATTCCGGCTTTCAAACCGAGATAGGCATTTGCCGCGCCGAGAACCACGCACATGATAAGCCCGATGACCAGAGCACGAAGAGTAAATTCCTTCATGTCAGTTTCAGCCGGAACATACGGCTTGTATCGTATACCGCCGCCGGCGGCGGAAGCACTGTCAGCCATAACAACTCCTTGGAAAATTGAGAAGATTGATGTTTCCGAATCGAATACTTTGCCGCCTTAAACAGCGCAACTCAAAGTGGCAAGAGTATTGCGAAATCGGCATTTGTCCAGGTTGGAGTCGGGTTGTACAAAGCGGGCGGTAGTTCGAATTCATTAATGAAAGAACAGGGATGCGAGTGGCTCGCACAGTAAGCCTCGACTCCCGATGGGAGCCTTTACATCGCATATTCAGTGAGCAGGCAGATACGGGGATCCGTTATCGAACCCCCCGTATCATTGAGAAATTGTTGTTGAAAATATAGACAGAGCCTTTCTGAGAATCAAGGCAAAAAGAAGCAGCCGAAATCGCCCTTTCCCGCCAGAAACAGGCCCAAATCACAACCCTAAGAGCTTCGCTCAGGGCACGTACTGAAGCGGAGCATCCGGACCTACCGGTATCCCGAGCAGCATCCATCCGATGAGCATGGCAATTCTCACGATTGCAAAAGCGACAGCAAACGGCAGCATCGCTGAAATGATCGAGCCGATTCCGATATCCTTCACATACTTCTGTGCAAACGTCACCACCAGCGGGAAATATGGCAGCAGCGGTGTAAGAATGTTGGAATACGAGTCGCCGACTCGATATGATGCCTGCGTTAATTCAGGCGAGTATCCCATCAACATCAGCATCGGCACAAAAATCGGCGCCATGATTGCCCATTTCGCCGACGCGCTTCCAATGAAGATATTGATGAACGATGCAACAAGCACGAACGAGACAATCAGCGGAATGCCGGTAAACCCGATAGACTTCAGAACGTCCGCCCCCGTGATGGCAAAGATGACGCCAAGGTTCGACCAGCCGAAGTAGGCGACGAACTGCGCCGCGGCAAAAGCAAGAACAATATATCCGCCCATCGTCCCCATTGCTTCTGTCGTCATCGACGAGATTTGCTTGTCTGATTTGATCGTGCCGACAATAAAGCCGTACACCATTCCCGGAATCAGAAACATGAACAACATGATAGGAACAATGCTGACGAAGAACGGCGTGAACCCGCCCTGCGCATCGCGCAGAATTCCGTTCTCCGGAATAATCGTCATGAAGGCAAGTACAGTCAGCACAATCGCACTGATACTCGCCCACAGAAGTCCCTTTTTCTCTTTTGCAGTGAGCGGCTGATTCTCCGATTCCGCGCCCTCTTCATATTTGCCGAGTCTGGGTTCGAGAATGCGCTCGGTGACGTACGTTCCCGTAATGGTAATGAGAGGAACGGAAGCCGCCATGAAATACCAGTTGGAGGTCGGCGCAACGTTGTACGCCGGATTGATAAGCTTTGCAGCCGAGTCGGTGAAACCGGCAAGCAAAGGGTCGAGAGATGTAAGGAAGAGGTTCGCCCCGAATCCGCCCGAAACTCCTGCAAATGCGGCGGCGAGTCCCGCGATAGGATGTCGCCCCATTCCCAGAAAAATCACCGCCCCGATCGGAAGCAATACAACATAGCCCGCATCAACCGCAAGACTCGAAAGCTGCCCCGCGGTAACAATTGACGCGGTGATGAGCCCCTTCGGAACGCTTGAAACAAACGCCTTGAGCCCCGTTGCAATGAGCCCGCTCCGTTCGGCAACGCCAATGCCGAGCATCACCACCAGCACAAGTCCCAGCGGCGGAAAGGCCGTGAAGGTTCTGACCATCTCTGTCATAATGCGAGTGATTCCTTCACCGTTCAGCAAATTTACCGCAGTAATCGTGGCGCCGGTTCCCGGGTGTACAGCCGATACACCGAGAGAGGAAGCAATCCACGACGAAATCAGGACGATCACAATCAGAATGAGGAACAACGTCACCGGTTGAGGCAACCGGTTTCCCTGCTTCTCAATTGTATCGAGACTTCGAAGAACGAACCGTTCGAGCCATCCGGGCTTTTTTTCCGCCATGAGTACTCCTTTCTATTTGTTGGGGGTGAATAGCGCTTTGAATACGTAGCCTGCGATTTCCGGGTTCTCTTTGAAGCGGCGGGTCGAGTAGCCGTACCAATGCTCGCCGAACGGTACGTAGAGTCTCAGCTTGTGCCCGTCACGTACCAGTTTCTTGCGGAGTTCGGGCCTGACGCCGAGAAGCATCTGAAATTCGTAGTCGGTTTTCTGCAATCCCAGTTCATTGATCATCGCAATAGCGCCGTCAACCAACACGCTGTCATGTGTGGCAATGCCGACGTAGGCCTTCTGTTCGAACATCATTCTGAGAAGTGTGAGAAAGTTCTGCTGCACTTCTTCACGACCCTGAAACGCTATGTCGGGGGATTCCTTGTAGATTCCCTTGCATAAGCGGAAGTTCGGCTTCTCTTTTAGAAGTAGACGTGTGTCTTCTTCGGTTCGGAAAAGATATGCCTGCAGAACAATTCCGGTATTCGGGAAATCCTTGTGCAAAGCCCGAAAGACGTCGATGGTATCCGTTGTGCAGGTTGAATTTTCCATGTCAAAACGGACGAAGATGTTCTGCGCTGCGGCAACTTTCAAAATCTCCCTCACATTCTCCGTACAGAAATCCTTCTCGAGTTTCAATCCGAGCGATGTCAGTTTGATGGAGAGATTGGAATCGAGCTTTTCTTTTGTGATAGTCTGGAGAACTTCAATTGATTGGTTGCGCGACTCAACAGCTTCTTCTTTTGTAAAAATATCCTCGCCAAGAACATCGAGGGTGGCGCAAGCACCCTCAGTGTTGATTTGACGGACACAGGTGATGGCATCGGCGAGTGTTTCGCCTGCAATGTAGCGACCCGCAAATTTACGAACGATTGGCCGGGGAACAAGCGGTATGCTGCTGACAACTAACTTGTTAAAGAAGGACATGACAGTACTCTAAGTTGTTGATACGCAATGTGTTAAAGCGAGCTGAACAAATGTAGAAAAACGGAAGGTAACGGAATGCATTCGTTTCATGCAACCCTGAAAAAGATAGTCACGGCTTGATACAAAAGCAAGGGAAATGCCCTACCCCCAGATCAGATTCACCAGCCAAACTGATGCGAGAATGCCGACAACATCGGCAACAATTCCGGCGGGCACGGCGTGCCGAGTTTTCGTAACGGAAACAGAACCGAAATACACTGCAAGAACGTAGAACGTCGTCTCGCCGCTTCCCATCATCACACTCACCATTCTCCCGATGAGTGAATCGGGACCGTGAGCCGCAATCGTCTCGGACATCACTCCAAGCGCCCCGCTGCCTGAAAGCGGTCGCATAACCGCCATCGGGATTGTCTCTGCCGGCATACCGATGAGTGAAGTCAGCGGAGAAAGCACGGCAGTCAGAATCTCCATCGCGCCACCGGCACGGAAAATCCCGATTGCCACCAACATCGCAACAAGAAACGGAATAATCCGAACCGCCACATTGAAGCCTTCTTTCGCCCCTTCAACAAACGCTTCGTAGATTTTCACCTTCTTGAACGCGCCGTACAAAACAATTGAAAGAATCAAAAACGGGATTGCAAAAGTCGAGATGGTTTTTGTGATGTCAACAAATGCTTGCATCATCCCTCCAGTTGC
The DNA here is from genome assembly GCA_019637975.1 of Bacteroidota bacterium. Taxonomy (NCBI): domain Bacteria; kingdom Pseudomonadati; phylum Bacteroidota; species Bacteroidota bacterium. The sequence continues at coordinate 25,138 of JAHBUR010000027.1, forward strand.
TTTTTGTAAAAGGGAAGTTTTGCCAGCAATTTTACCGTTGTCACTCCGACAATTGTCGAGATGGTCGTTGCGACGATTGCAGCGCCTAAGAACTCCGTCGGGTTGGCCGAACCCGCCGCCACCCGGATGGCAATCACGGGAGCAGCAACGAGTTGAACATTACTGGTGTTGATGACGAGGAACGTACACATTGCATCGGTTGCGGTGCCGAGTTTCTTGTTGAGCTTGTTCAACTCTTCCATTGCCTTGAGGCCGAGCGGAGTTGCAGCATTGGCAAGCCCGAGCATGTTGGCCGAGATATTCATGATCATCGCCCCCATTGCAGGATGCTCGGCAGGGACATCAGGAAAGAGGCGGGATGTAAGGGGCTTCAACAACTTGGCAAGTAGCGTGATAAGCCCGGCCTGTTCGGCAATTTTCATAATCCCCAGCCACAATGCCATAATCCCGATGAGTCCGAGGGCAAGCGTTACAGCGGTTTTGGCGGAGCCGATGATGCCTTCATTCGTGACCTTCATAATGGCAGGAAATTGTTGTTCGGCAGCAGGGTCGGGGGGCTGTGTAATATCCTTCCCTACCGCGACGGCAATCCCAATGATGATGAGGGCAAGCCAGATGTAGTTGAGCATGGGAGTCTTAGAGTTATGAGTTTGTAGAGTTCCTGGGGTTCCAGGTTCTAAAAGCCGATCCTAAGTCTTAGCCTTGCGCTGTGACTGTACTGATGGTCGAATTCCGGCATAAGCCGGATCGACAGATCATCTCCAACATTGAAATCATACAAGCTGGCATCGACGTATGCGTCAACAAGATTTACAAGGTAGTAGATGAAGATGTACCAGGAAAATGTGTCGCGGATATCCTTGTAGTCTTCGCGTAAACGGGAATACGTCGGGTTGCCCGCGCTGTTTTCAGGTGTGATGCTTTCGCCGTAGAGTCTGCGGTAATGCTTGATGCTGTCATTCGCATCAATCCATTGCGAAGCGAAATAGTAACCGAAGCCGAGCAGGATGGGGACTTTCCAGTAGGATTCGTTGTAGAACTGACCGGCACCTGGAAGCACGGCGGAAAGCGCAAGCGCCAAACCGGGAGATTTGCCCGTTTGCTCCGCCTTCGCAACACTGTCGATTTGCTTCACGCTCATCTCCATCAGGAGGTTGACTGCACGGGCCGAGTCTTGAGGAGAAATGCGTGTAACGGAATAAGGGCGAGTTTCCTCTTGCGACGCTGCGGGCGAGCAGACGAGCGTCGCTGCCAACAGGCACCACCACCCGGCCCGTATCATGTTACGATTTTTCGATGACGGCAATCGCTTCAATTTCCACACGTACATCTTTCGGCAGCCGCGCCACCTCAACGGTAGAACGTGCCGGCGGATTCTCCTTGAAGTATTCGCCGTATACTTCATTCATTGCGGCGAACTCGTTCATATCCTTGATGAAAACAGTTGTCTTCACGACGTTGTCAATTGATGTACCTGCGGCTTCGAGAATTGCCTTGAGGTTCTGCAGCACGCGGTGGGTTTGCGCCTTCACATCTCCCTCAATCACAAGCCCCGTTTCAGCATTGATGGCGATTTGTCCGGCCGTGAACAACAGCGTATTATGCACAACTCCCTGGCTGTACGGCCCGATGGCGCCGGGAGCTTTTGTGGTTTTGATGATTTGCTTTTTCATGTTCGTGTACGTCTTATGGAATGCGAGAAATGACTTATGACTCAATCGTTGCAAAAAGATCGAGAAGGCGGTCAAGGTCATCAAGCGAATAGTACTCGATGAGAATATGGCCTTTGCCGTCTGCCATGTCTTTTACTTCAACTTTTGTTCCCAGTTTCTGGCGGAGCTTCTCTTCGATGCTCGCCAGCGCGTTGCTTGGAGTTGAACCGGCGGAGCGGCGAGCTGATTTGCCACGTGCTTTGCTGCGCCCGCTTTCGCGGACGGCCTTTTCCACTTCACGGACAGACCAGCCTTTCGACATAATCTTATGAAAGATATGCAGTTGCAGGGACGGGTCGTCTATCGTAATCAGGGCACGGGCATGTCCGGCACTCAAATCGCCTTTCCGAACGGCTGTTTGAATATTCTCCGGCAGCTTCAACAATCTCAAAAAATTCGTGATCGTGGAACGATCCTTGCCGGTCTTCTGCGCAACCTGTTCGATCGTGTGGTTCAGTTCTTCCGTGAGACGTTTGTAGGAGATGGCGATTTCGATTGGATTGAGATTGGAACGCTGCAAGTTCTCGATCAATGCAAGCTCAAGCAATTCCTCGCGGGAGTGTATCTTGATAATGTACGCGGGAATTTGTGAAAGACCCGCCTCACGCGAAGCGCGCAACCGCCGCTCACCCGATATCAACTGATACTCGCCATCAACGCGACAAACGGTTATCGGCTGGATGATGCCCTTCTCCTGTATCGAGCGTTTCAACTCATCCAATTCCACCGGATCGAAATCCGCCCGCGGCTGAAAGGGGTTCGGCCTGATTTTCCCGACGTCAATGTTGGCAATTGTGTCGCTCGTTACCCCGTCATCCTGTCTGCCGACGAGCGGGACAGTTGGCCTCGGAATAAGCGACGCGAGACCACGCCCGAGCACAGGCTTTGTTCTCATTGTTCATTCTCCCGGGGATGTGTCTGCACGATACGCACAGCATGATTGTTATTCGCGAGAACTTCCTGGGCAAGATCCATATAGTTGCGCGTTCCCGCAGAAACAGCATCGTACAGAATAATCGGCTTGCCGAAACTCGGCGCTTCACTCAGCCGGACGTTGCGAGTGATGATCGCCCGGAAGACTTTCTCTCCGAAGTACTTTTTCACTTCTTCGATAATCTGGTTGGAAAGGCGGAGCCGGCTATCATACATCGTCATTAATACACCCTCAATATCCAATTGTTCATTCAACTGCTTCTTGACCATATTAATGGTGTTGAGAAGTTGCCCCAATCCTTCGAGCGCGTAGTATTCGCATTGCACGGGTATCAACACGGAATCGGCGGCCGTCAAGGCATTCAGCGTAATCAAGCCGAGTGAAGGCGGGCAGTCGACAAAAATGAAATCGTAGTCGCTGCGGATTGCGTCGAGTGCTGCTTTCAAGCGCTTTTCGCGATCTTCCAAGTCGACCATTTCCACTTCAGCGCCGACGAGATTGATGTGAGAAGGGATAAGCGAAAGGTACGGCATCTGCGTTTTTACGATTGCAGTCGAAGGGGCGAGATTGCCGACTATCAACTCATAGCTGCTGCATCCTTCAGACGAGCCTTCGAACCCGACGCCGCTTGTTGCATTCGATTGCGGGTCGACATCCACAAGCAGCGTACGTTTCTCCGCCGCGGCCACACACGCCGCAAGGTTGACCGCCGTCGTCGTCTTTCCGACGCCCCCCTTCTGATTCGCAATAGTGATGATCTTGCCCAACAGATTCCTTCCTTTTATGAACTCATACCTGACGCCACCAACAACGCGATAATGGCCAACGCCACGTTGATCTTACCGAACATCAGCATCTGTTTGTAAAACCGGATAGCCTGCTCATCCGGTTCTCCCGCCGCCAGTGCCGATTCAAGGCGGCTCCACATTCTCGCGTATCCGAATCCAAAAAAAACCATGAGTACAAAGATAAGCTGTTTCGCGGCAAGCAATACCGACCACAAGCTTTCGAAATTCAGAAACAGAAAGCGGGGGTCGAACAGCATCAATACCGCTCCCGTAACCAGTATTGTCCACACACACATCCACACAAACGGCTGAAACCTGCCCAACAAATGACGCACGAATGGATCAAATTGCCTCTGCTCGACGCGGGCAACCGGTGATGTCACAACCGCCTGATACAGCATTCCGCCGAACCAAACTACCACGGAGAATACGTGCAGACTTCGTGCACTCCACAAAAGAAAATCCATTCAAGTCGGGCGAGTGTGAAACGGCGTGAAACCTCTAAACGCCAAAAAAGATACGCCTTTTGACACTGGTTTGCAATGAAATTGCTCTGTCGGTTATGTGAGTTTTTCACCCGATGTGAGATGGTATCCGCGAAGAAACTCCTCAGTTCCCATTCTCTTGCGCCCCTCCAGCTGTAATTCACTTATACCAATGAAGTTGTCGGCGGTGCAAACATGCAGCATCTTCCCCTCAACCCGTACGTTTCCGGGTTCTGCATCTGATTTTCTGTCGGTAAGCAGCGTCCGGAAAAGTTTGATCACCTTCCCGTTGTGCATAGTGAACGCAGCCGGCAGCGGAGAGAGTCCGCGAATATGATTATGAATTTTCTCTGCCGGCTGGTTCCAGTGTATCCTGCAATGCTGTTTGAAGAGCTTCGGAGCGGGAGAAGCTAACGTATCATCTTGTTTGCGCGGAACCGCCTTTCCCTGTTCAATCAGTCTCACAGTGTGCAACACAATCTCGGCGCCGACTTCGGCAAGCGTATCGTGCAGCGAGCCGGCATCATCGTCCGGCTTGATCGGAACGCGGGCCTGCAGCAGCATGGTGCCGGTGTCTACTTTTTCTTCAAGAAAGAATGTCGTCACGCCGGTTTCTTTTTCACCGTTGATGATTGCCCAGTTAATCGGCGCTGCGCCGCGGTATTTCGGGAGTAGCGATGCATGAAGATTAAATGAGCCGAGAGATGGAATGGAGAAAATCCCTTTTGGGAGAATTCTGAATGCAACAACAACGATGAGAGCCGGATGCAATGCCCGGATGGCTGATGTAAATTCGGGGTCGCGGAGAAATTCGGGCTGTAGAACAGGCAGCCCGTGTCTGAGGGCAACGGATTTGATTGGAGTTGGAGAGAGAATTTGTCCCCTGCCGCGGGGCTTGTCGGGCGCTGTAACGACTGCGGAAATCGGGTAGCCGTTGGCGAGGAGGATCTCGAGACTCGGGACGGCAAATTCGGACGTCCCCATAAACACAATGTTTGTTGCGACGGGGAAATCTCCTGCAGTTTATTGTTCCTGATCCACGATATCGTGCGCACTGACTGTCGGGTAATGCACCTCGAAGAAACCCTTTTCGAGTTTGTTCAGCCTTCCGCGAAGCAACTTCCGTTTGACAACGCCGAGCTTGTCGATGAAGAGAATTCCGTTAAGGTGATCGATCTCGTGAAGAATCACACGAGCGAGCAATCCGCTTGCTTCAATTTCCTGCAACTTCATATCCACATTTTTGTATCTGACGCGGATGACTTCGGCCCGATCCACCTCGTCACGGATTTCCGGAATGCTGAGGCAACCTTCCTCCATTTTCGCCGAGCCGGTAGCCGAGACGACTTCAGGATTGATGAGGGCGAATTTCTTCGGTTGTCCCGGGTTGATGCTTCGGGGCATCGAGTCGGCGGCTTCTCCCACTCCTTCATGTTTCTTTTCATCAACATCGGAAACATCCACGACGATCACACGATCGAGGGAGCCCACCTGATTGGCGGCAAGCCCTACACCGTTGGCGTGATGCATTGTTTCAAACATGCAGTCAACGAAGGTCTTCATGTTCTCGTCAACCGCCCTTACGGGTTTTGCCCGTTTGCGCAATACCGGTTGACCGTATATGTAGATGGGTAAGATTGCCAATGTACAATCCCGAATCGTTGTCTATTTCCACATCAATATAGTGTGCAGCCTGAACTTATTCAATTACCCGGCGTGCACCGACAAATCGCCGTTTGTAATATGTGCTTTCAAGAGTTGAAAGTGTAACCCCTTCAATCACACTGGCGTGCGCAAACACGCCATCTTCAATATAAATGCCTACATGAGATGGCGAACGTCCTGTAGTGTTGAAGAACACGAGGTCGCCAAACCGGAGATTTCGTTTCTGAACTTCGCTGCCCACGCGGAATTGCTCCGCTGTTGATCGCGGGAGCAACTTGCCGGCGGCATTTTTGTACACCTGGCACGTATAACCCGAACAATCAATCCCGTTTCGTGAATTGCCCCCATAGGAATACTCCGCACCAAGATACCGCACAACTTCGAGAAGGAAGTTATCGCGATTCAGGCCTTCGGGAATACTTGCGTCATATTCTTCCGACGAGCCGAGTTGGCTGAGAACTTCAGGCGATACCTTCCTGTCATCTTCACGGGCGCTTTCTCTTCGGATCTTTGTGATGAACTTGAACTCATCCTCTTCCTGAATGACCCCGAGTCTCTTCTCACCTTCATATTCTCCCCGTGTCGGGATGGAACCGGCGCATCCTCCCAGTACGAGCATGACAAGAACGCCGGCCGAGACCGGCAGGGCTGCATTGAACCACGAATTCAAAATTACGGTTTGGAACATCTCTCCCTGAATGCGTTGTGCCTTTCCTGTGCAAAAGGCAAAGCCTCCCGCGGGAGGCTTTGATTCAGCCCAAGTACGCTCGCAATTGCTTGCTGCGCGAAGCGTGACGCAGCCGCCGGATGGCCTTTTCTTTTATCTGGCGGACTCGCTCACGCGTCAGCTTGAATTTCTCGCCAATCTCTTCGAGCGTGAGCGAGTGTTCACGCCCGAGCCCGAAGTAGAGCCGGATAACCTCGGCCTCCCGGTCGCTCAAAGTCGAGAGCGCCCGCTCCACTTCCTTGCTCAGCGATTCTTTCATCAACTCGGAATCGGGAGAGGGCTGACGCTCATCTTGAATAACATCAAGAAGACGGTTATCCTCACCCTGAGCGAAAGGGGCATCCATCGAAAGATGGCGTCCTGAGATCTTCAATGTATCGGAGACCTCGAACAATGACATATCCAACTCTTCGGCGAGTTCGCTTGCACTCGGTTCGCGTTCGAATTCCTGTTCAAGCGTGCTGAATGCCTTGCCGATTTTGTTCAACGCGCCTACACGATTCAGAGGCAAGCGGACAATGCGGGATTGTTCGGCCAGCGCTTGAAGAATCGACTGCCGAATCCACCACACGGCGTAGGAGATGAATTTGAATCCGCGTGTCTCGTCAAATCGTTTCGCCGCTTTAATGAGGCCGAGGTTTCCTTCGTTAATCAAATCTCCGAGCGAGAGTCCCTGGTTTTGGTACTGCTTCGCGACGCTCACGACAAAGCGAAGATTCGCTTTTGTCAGCTTTTCGAGCGCCCGCTGGTCTCCCTTCTTTATGCGTTGTGCGAGATCAATCTCTTCGTCAGACTTCAGCAAATCGACCTTACCAATCTCCTGAAGATATTTGTCAAGAGACTGGCTTTCGCGATTGGTATATTGTTTTGCTGCTTTACCCATTCTTCTCCTTGATGTTCAAAAACTCGAAATCAGAGATCTGCTTCTCTGTCAATTCTGTCTATAATTCCCACAATGCTTGCATCAACCGGCGCCATCTCGACCGGAAGCGGGATGACGGCCTCCCTGGCAGTGATATACATTACCGTTTCGCCAGGCCCTGCGCCTACTGTATCTACTGCTACGATAGGGTCGCCGGTTTTTTCACGTTTGCCGTTCAGCGGCTGGATGAATTGCAGCTTGAAACTTTGCAGGTTCTCATCCTTGCGTGTTGCCCAAACAGTCCCTATGACTTCTGCTAAAAACATTTCTACCCCGTGACGTCAATCTTGTCAACAACGGCCATGATGACGGCATCCACGGGTTTGTTCTTTGTCAGTATTGTTTGCCGCGCCGAGCTGCCGCTGCACATCAACACGACATCACCGACACCTGCCTGTACGGTATCCACCGCAACCACGAATGTGTCTTTCAGCCTGTAATCGAGATCGAGATGCTTGACGATTTGAAACTTCATGCCGACAAGCTCCTCATCTTTGCGGGTTGCCCATACGGTACCAACAACTTTGCCCAGTATCATAGTTCACTCATATTGATGCGTGCAACATCAGCGCTGCACTGTTCTGAGAATCTCCTGACCCGATTTCCCCTCTGCAATGAGTTTTGTCGGAACAACAACGAGGCCTCTTATGCCCTTGAAATCCTTTCTCCTGTCTGTCAAAAGGGGGAGCCTGCTTTCGATACAGAGTCCTGCAATCAGAATATTCCAGCGATCTGCCTTCTTGTTTGATGCCATTAGTTCGCCGTATTTACGGGCGTTTTTGGGATTCAAGCCCAACACCTTCATCGCCGCCATCGAGTCTTCAACGATGTTCTTCTCTTCTTCCGACTTTGCCATCGCAAACAATTCGATTGCCTGATACGCCGTTGTGTAGCAGAAGAACCTGCCCATTGCGAGACGAAGCACGGAATGAGAATTCTTCGTTGTCAAGTGTTCGAGCAGGACGTCTGTATGAACCACAATCTTCGGGACACTCAAAGGGCCGCCTCTTTTCGGCGTCGCCCGTTCGATGCTCGTTTCGCCAGCGTTCCTTGACTCAGCAAGAACTTGATTACCTGTTCCCGCGTTTCAAGTTGCAGAGCTGAAATCCGTTCTATCTCCCCTTCGGTTACGTTGTTTTTCTTGAGACGGTCGCTGATCTCCTTCCTCTCCAAAAGAACATGGAGCTTCGAGCCGGAGAATCTCTCGGCTATTTCCCGCGGAACGGCGATCGTACCGTCCTGTTCCAAAAAGCAATCAAACTCTTGCACGGATTTCTTCTCCACTTACATCACCTCGCCCAGAAAGCTTGTCCCCGCAAGATTGTTCCTTACATCAAAAAAATCCGCCACGGTTTGCCCGATATCCGCAAATGTTGATCGCGTTCCGATGTTGCTGCCCGGCTGCTTCGACTTTGCAAAGCACAACACCGGAACATATTCGCGTGAATGATCCGTGCTCGGCGTAACAGGATCGTTGCCGTGATCCGCCGTGAGAACCAACAGATCGTCGTTGCCGAGCGTTCCGAGAATGCGGGGAAGTTCCTTGTCGAACGCCTCCAACGCCTTGGCCATCCCCAGCGGGTCGTTGCGATGACCGTACAATGTATCGAAATCCACCAGATTTGTGAAAATGAACCCCTGTTGTATTCTGGAAGACTCCGAGATTATCGCCGCGATGCCTTCGTCATTGCTTTTCGTGTGAATCTTCTTCGCCAAACCTCTTCCAGCAAACAGATCATCGACTTTCCCGATGCTGACGGTTTCGATACCCTCATGGGTCAGGAGGTCCAAAATCGTGATCCCGGCCGGCGGCAGCGAAAAATCACGCCGGTTGGTTGTACGAGTGAAATGGCCTTCTGTTCCAACAAACGGCCGGGCAATCACACGCCCGACTGAAAAATCGCCGACACAGACTTCATTACGTGTCCGTTCACACATTTCATATAACTGTGGAAGCGGAATCACTTCCTCATGAGCCGCAATCTGAAACACGGAATCCGCCGAGGTATACACAATCGGAAAACCTGTTCGTACATGCTCGTTGCCGAGCTCTTCGATGATTGCGGTACCGGATGCTGTTTTGTTTCCTAAATACCCCTTACTGCCTGTACGCTTGCAGAACTGTTTCAGCAGGGAATCGGGAAACCCGTTCGGGAATGTCGGAAACTCCCTCTCAAGAATAAGTCCCGCCAACTCCCAATGTCCCGTCGTGCTATCTTTTCCTTTCGACACTTCAGCCATTTTTCCAAAACTCGCCAGCGGCCTTGCCGAAGGTTTGACGCCTTTGATTGACGCAATGTTTCCCAAGCCGAGTGACTGAAGATTAGGAAGATGCAGCCCTCCGACAGCTTCTGCGGTATTGGATAACGTATTGCTTCCTTCGTCGGCATAGCGGTGTGCATCCGGAAGCTCCCCGATTCCGACTCCGTCGAGAATAATCAATACGAGTTTGCGTTGTGCTGAAATTGTTTATCTCCGGTTCCAAGCGCCCCCTTCGTTGAAGGGGTTAACATTTCCTGAAATGCAGATGGTACCTCTTCACACACTTCTGATGTGAAGAGTTCAGAGAATCAGTTGTAGACCATCTTCTCGTTGCATTTACAGACGTTTACGCGACGTTCATTGAACTTCACGCTGCTCGTCGTTTTTGATTGCTCGGATGAGACAAAGAGTAAAGGTTGGAAAATTGTGCCGCAAACAGGGCATTTTGAGCCCTTTTGTGCAGCGGCTTTTGCCGCTTTGTCGGCGAAGGATTGTTGTTTTGCCATGGCTGTTCCTGATTATTTCGAAAATACAATTTCTTGTTGATAGATCAAGTCTAAAATATGCGAACAAGGTTTCCGCCGCTTTCGATTGCCTTGTGCAACACTTGCGATGTTCCTGCAACCAGTTCATCTTTCTTCATCCCGCTGTTCAGTCCGCAAACGCCAACACTGACCGTTACCGAACAACTCAATCCGCCCAATACGATGATATTGCTGGCGATATGCTTGCGCACTTTCTCGGCCCACAAATAGGCATCGTTGGCCGTTGTATTCATGAGAATAACATTCAGCGTGTTTGCGTCCATACGTCCAATCACGTCGTACGGCTCGATGTTGGCCCGGACAAGTCCGGCAACCTGATTCAGAATTCCGTCAAATCCGTCTTTACCGTAGCGGTTCAGATGTTCCTGCATACCGTCGACGGCAATGGAAACCATCGAGAGTTCCGTTCCGAAATCCTCAGCCCGCTGTACTTCCTCTTCAAGTTTCTTGTTGAAGTGTTTTCTCGTCAACGAGCCCGTCGTCTGATCGACGGAGATGAACTCCTTCACGAGATCGTTCATATACAGCACTTCGAGCAACTCGGCGGCAGTTTCGACCAGACGGTAGATGGTTTCCGCTTCGTTTGGGGAAAATTGAAACTTGTTGCCGCTTTCGAGTGTCAACGCGCCGTAGCAACGATTCAACGAACTGATCGGCACACAGAGAAACGAGCCCCGAAGCGAAATCGTCTCGTCCGACGAAAACCGAATCTGTGGCACCGACTCCAGATCGGTGATATGCGTCAGCGAGTTTGAACGTATTGACTTCCCGACAATGCTGTCGCTGAAATCAACAGCATCGTTCGGCTCGGGATACGACATGCCGTTCCTGTTCACAACATTCTGCACCGCCCAACTGTTCAGTTCCTCGGAGTACATCGTGATTGCGAGAACATCCCAATTCAGCAACTTGCCTGCTTCTTCCGCGAGGGAGTCCAGAATCGTCTGCTCGCTGCGATCCGACTTGACCCGATCCTGAAGCCGCCGAATCGACGTCAGAACTTCGGAATCAAGCAGCAGGTCGTACTTGTTTGTGTAACTTTTGATAAGGGCGGAAACAACCTTCGTAAACTGACCCATCATCGAGAGAGTTTCGGCACCGAATGCGTCTTCCGCTTTGCTGTCGGCGACGATAACCCCCTCAGGCAACTGCTCGCCGTTGTTTTGGCCTGTAAGATAAAACACCGGAACAACTATCAGCGATTTGATGCCTTCTCCGACAATGTAGTGTCGGACCAGCTCCTTTTCTGCAAGAGGGGAAATTCTTCCCAACACTTGAGGCTTGCCGGTTCGCGCAACCTGACTCACGACATCCTCGTCAATCGAGTAGCGCTTCACGAGCATGAAGTTTGTGCTGTTTGTGATTCTCGCTTCCAGCACCATTTGCTGCTTCTCGCGGTTTGCCCAGAAAAACGCCACCGAATTGGCAAACAACACATCCTTCATCGCCGCCAGAAGCTTATTCAGCAGAAAATTGAACTCGCTTCGCGGCTCCGTTTCGTTCCGGAATATATCGGACTCCAGGTCAAAGAAGTCCGAAATATCAAATTCTTTCGGTTTCTCTTCCTTCGCCAACACAACAGGTTGAACTGTTCTTGTCGAAGGAACAACTGCCTCCTCCTGTGTAATCTCCTTCACAACATATCCGGCAGCGGATGTCGGTTGGAAATCATCGAAGAGCAGCGTTTTCATGTCCCCTTCAGATTGTGAATACAATTCCTCTTGTGTAGTTTCACCTTGCCGTTTTGCACGTTGCGGCCTGTTTCCCGGATCAAACACACCATCACGCTTCAGCACGTAAAGCAAATACGCCGCAAGAACAAGTGCCCCGATGCCGCTGACAATTCGCCCCACCGGCGAACCAAGAAAAAGACCAATGATGAGCGTACTGAAAATAGCCAGCGCAATAATGCCTTGGACGGTGCGAATCTTCTTCCAAATCAATTCAGCCATTGCGGGCAACGCCACCATCGGTCGTTCTTGTTTTCTCTGTGCGGCCTGAACAGGTACACTCAGGCAAGCTAAAACCGTTGAAAAGTAAGGAATTAGCAAAGGAAAGTCAACAAAATGACGAGATTTGAGGAGTTAATATTGCTTCATTGCACTCGTTTTCGGGCATCAGATAACGGGGGATGTACAAAAATCAGTGTGATTTCGAAGCGTTTATAACAGCGTTCCTCTAAGAAGAAATGCGGCAACGCTGAAATAGATGATGACACCGGTTACGTCCACCAGTGTGGCAACAAACGGAGCAGACGAAGTTGCAGGGTCTGCGCCAAGCCGCTTCATAACAAAGGGCATCATGGAACCGGTCAGTGATCCCCACATCACTATGAAAATAAGGCTGGAACCCACGGTCAGAGCAATCAGGATCGCGTGCTCCCCGTAAACATCTGAAAACAACGACCATCCTGCAATTCTCATGAAACCGATGATCCCCAGAATTGTTCCCAACGATAAGCCGGTGAGAAACTCCCGGCGCATCACGCGCCACCATGTTGCAAGCGTTACTTCCCCTAACGCCATTGCGCGGATAATCAGCGTTGCCGCCTGCGAACCGGAGTTTCCCCCGCTGGAGATGATAAGTGGTACGAACAGAGCAAGAATAACAGCCCTCGCTATTTCATCCTCAAATACCCCCATAGCCGTTGCCGTAAACATCTCTCCCAGGAATAAGACAACAAGCCATACCGCCCTCTTGCGCACCATTTGCGGGATGGAGATTTCGAGATAGGGTTGATCGAGCGCCTCGGTACCACCTATTTTCTGGATATCTTCGGTTGTTTCTTCTTCCTGAACCTGTAGAACGTCGTCAACCGTGACAATTCCAAGCAGATAGTTGCCGGAATCGACAACGGGGAGGGCTGTGAGATCATATTTTTTGAACGATTCGATTGCCATTTCTCTATCAGCCTGAACGGGAAGTGAAACGAAGTTTCCGTCAAGCATTTCGCTGACTTTTTTGTCAGGAGTAGCAAGAAGAAACTCCCTGATAGGAAGGTCATCCACCAACTTCCCCTTATCATCGACAATATAGATGACATCAAACGTTTCCTTATCGTGCCCGTTGGCGCGGATGTAGTTCAAAACATCCTGAACAGTCCAATCCTGACGCACAGCAATGTAGTCGGGCGTCATCAACCGACCGATGCTCTCTTCGGGATAGTTCAGGAGTGATTGGGCAATAGCCCGCTCCTGCGGACTCAGAAGGGCAATCAGTTGCTGAACAGCGGCGCTCGGCAACTCTTCGAACAAAGCCGTCCGGTCGTCGGGGGCCATATCGTTCAGGATATTCGCCACCTGCTCCCGCCCCATTGCTTTCAGGAGATTTGCCTGTTTCTCAAAGGCGAGATACTCATAGGTGTCGGCGGCAAGCGCACGGGGCAACAACCTGAAGATTATCGCCTGATCCTCGTAGGGAAGGTCGTCAATCAAATCAGCAAGATCGGCAGGATTCCAATCAACAAACAACTCCTTGAGCGTTGCGAAATCACGCGCCTCAATCAGCGCCCGGATTTCCGGCTGGATGGTTTTTCCAATCATAGCTTGCACCCTGCTGAAGGATTTTTTGGGATGAGGTTAAGATGAAAGATAGCGAGGTAGCGATTGAAAATCACCAACTTGAGGGAAGAAAAGGAGATTTTCTTTTGGAGGAAGAAGTCAGAAGCTGAACCCGAAACCTCCGTTGACGAAGACTCCCTCAACAGATGAGCCTACAGAAACGGAAAAAGTCAACTCTTTGGAAAGCGGGGCAAGCGAAATGCCTCCCCCTGCATCCGCGTGCCAGCCTTTGGGAGATCTGCCCTGCCAATATACGCGGCCCGCATCTCCAAAAAAGAATATGCCGACCTGAGTCGGGAGCAGAACCTTGGTCCTGAACAAATCAAGGCGCAGTTCGGCACTTCCTGTGAGTGAGGCATCCCCTGCAAAGCGGTTGAGATTGTATCCTCTCAGGTTTGCTGCACCTCCGAGAAAAGCCGCTTCATAAAACGGAAACTCGCCATCCACTTTTTCTGCCGCCACTCGCAACGCGAGGGTTGCCGGGCCAGAGCTAACGTACCTGCGGATATCTCCCGAGTATCGCTGAAAAGGCTGTGCGCCGTTAAACAGGCCGGGAAAATTCCACATAGAGATCGTCAACAAGTATCCTTCACGAGTAGCAACAGATGCGTCCACCATCGCAACAATAAACTCAAGGCCGGCTCCCAGTACAGATCTCTCGTCACCGAGTCCGGGGATCGTTGCCCCTGAAAGAAACCGGTTTTCCTGCCGCCGAACCTCGAAATGCTTGAACGAAGCACCGAACCTGACGGATGCTATCTTCCCCAACTTGACCTGAAGCTCGGGACGAAGGAAGTACTGCCGTGACGCAACACGATAGAAGTTGTTCTTCTCGAGATCGGAATTTCTCGGCGTATCATTGCCGTATCCGTAGAAGTTTCTCACCTCCAACTCCGAAGCATAGGCGAGAATGTCGAGCGAGATATGCTTGCCCAAATCCGGAAAAGCGGCAGTGTACACAACCTTGAAGCGACCTGTTTTGAACGTCAGTCCGCCGACAAGTTGCATCCGATACAAGTACGGAAACGTGCGAAATGCAAACTTGTACACAATGGCCCCGGTTCCGGCAAGAATTCCGTCTTCCGCTGTAATCCCAAACAATGAGCCCCAACGCCAGTCGGTTCCGTAATCCCGATAGGGTTGGTAGTTCGCCCGTTCTTCTTCATCCTCAACTTGTTGGGCTGCAACAAGTTGCGGGAATACCATTACTGCTAAAAGGAGCCCTATGAGGGCGATTGCTCTGTGAAAGCGGGGGCGATACGACATTAGTTTTGCGGTTGTCAAGGAAGCAATCGGCCCTCTTTATCAATCCAGAATTCCCTCTTCCCTCCCCCCATATCAATCATCTGGCCGTTCTGCCCGTCAAAGAACACGATGCGGAGCCTGTCGTTTTCGAAGCGCAACTGTGCAAACCCGCCACGTGATTCGCCTTTCTTGTCGCGTTGCGACGCTGTGAATTCCCGAGGCGGCAACGGAGATTTCACCTGCTTCATTTCCGAACCGGCGCCTGATACGACGTGAACCTTCGGACAGCTTGAACAACTGCCGTCGTCGGGATATGAAAGAAGCTGCAACGTATGGTCGTGTCCGGTTAACGTCAGATGGATTTTCACGCCTCCGGCGAGAATAACGGAGCGCAGGGCGTTGAGCATTGCCTGATATTTCTCGGCACAAACATCTTCGGGATCGATGGTGTTCATGAACCATCGGACGGCGTTTGAATCCTTGTCGCAGTTGGAGAGATACGTGATTGCGTTCTCTTCATCATCCCACACCGAATAACCGCCATGATCGCCAACCGAATACCAGGGATGATGTTGTATGAGAATCCGCCACACGATGCCGGGACGGGTCGCAGAGGTTGCCAGCATTCTTCTTAGACTGTCGAGAGCGGGCTTCCACGTCGAAATGTCTGTTCGCAGCGGCAGCGCGGAATCGAAGATGATGAACTGTACACTGTCCTGCCCGCCGCGACGTGACGGATACACAACCTCCGCAGGCATGTTGCGGTGGTACGTCCACCATTCAATTTCTGATGCACGCTGGTTCCCCCGATCCGACAAGCCAACCGGTCCCGCCGATATGTCAATCAATCCGAAGAGAAGCGATTTTTCGATAGCGTTCCTGGCGTAGTAGTCATGATTTCCCGCCACGGCGTGTACATTCTCCTTCCCCAAAAACTCGAAAGTCTCGCGAAACGGGCCGAGGGTTTTCTTGATCTTCTTGTCAACTTCGTCAGCCGGAACATTCAATCCCGTCGGATAGAAATTATCGCCGAGGAAGAACATGGCGTCGGGCAGGCCGGCACTGTGTCTTCCCGAGTACATGTTGTCAACGAGTTTCGCATTATCGCGCAGCACACTTCCCGGCTCGCCTGCATCGCCAATGGCAATCACGGTTAGAGGCCTGCCTTCTGCCGATTCATGTATGTCGCGTTGATGCGAACAACTGAGGGCTGTTGCGCCTATAAGGAAGAGAGAGAGTGGTTTCATCGTTTTCTAATATTGAACTAACCCCGGAGGCGGAGGTTCGTATGTTCTTGTGTCAACAACTGTGCGCGGGCCGGCGGCAATGCTATTCTCGCCTTTGTCGTCATAGAAGTAAATGCCGCGGCCTTGGGTTTTATCTGTGAGTTCATCATTTCCTCCTCCGCCTATGACGCGAACGACGATACCCGCACGGCCGCTTCCTGTGACTGTGCATTTGTCATCGCCGCCGTGGAGGTAGAGACGGACTTCGTCAGTCTCATTCTTGCGGAACGTCCTGCGAAACAGTTCAATCCCGCTATCGCCGGATTTCTTGAGATCGAATGCAACGATTTCCGTGCTGCCGTCGTCCAAGCGATGTACATCCACCAATTCCGCTTTGTCGCTGAAATGAACATCGACATAATCAGCAAGAAGTCGATAATATTCATCGGCAGCTTCCTTAAGCACATTGCGACGGGATTTCAGCGTTGCGGCCAGCCATTTTCCGCGCAAGGCGTAATGTTCAGGAGGAAGCTGCCGAACTGCGTGTTCAATCAGCTCATCGGTCAACGTACCGGCAACGTCATCCACCACCTTGTCCCATCGTGTCTTATCCAACGACACCAGCAGCCGGCGGTCAACAAATCTTCCGGAAAACGTCAGGCTGTTCATATCGCCGAACTCTTCATGAAAGTGATGGAACTGCGTGATTGCCCTCGCACCAATCAGCGGGAAGAGTCCGTCGAACAACGCAAACGCTTGATCGCGGTCGCGGGGAACGGGATACCAGATGTTCCGTCCGTTTTCTTTGAATCGTGCCCAGCGCCATTGATCGATATGTCTATCCCAATCTCCCACAAACACATCGAGCAAACGCGCTGTCAGCATCGCCCCGGCGTTCACCTGATTGTCATTATCCTTTTCAAGGGCTTCATAGAACTTGATGGTGCTGACGATTTTGTCAGAGCCTGCAAAGCCGGGGGTTCCGTCGGGGCCGTCGGCTGGATATTCTTCGATGATCCCGAGTATTCCGGCAAAGGTCGGGCGAAACCCTCCGAGCCGCTGATCATCAGGCATCATCACAATCGTCGGTTTGGGATGGAGAACGCCGAGCGCGTCGGCAAACACATCAACAACAAGCGCGGCTGAAGGATTGGATGAACTGATTTGATCCTGCACGATATCGGCTGCGAAGGTTTCACGGAGTTCAATCGGGAGAACGGCTTTCGGGTCTTTGTTCATTGAGCGGAATGCGTACTGCCGGCCATCTCTCCCCTGAAGGCGAAGCGACTTTGTTTGGAATCCGCCCCCCTGCTTGATGGGCGTCAGTCCGCCTGCGAATGTTGCAAGGTCAAGCACTTTCACCTTCGCAGGTGAAGTCCAGATATCCCGGTAATGCCTTCCGAACAACACCTCATGCAACCATCCGGCTTTGTATTCGAGCCCGGGAATAACGGTAAGAGAATCTGCAACAGAGGCAGACGGCGGATCAACAACGAACGCCTTACCGATTCCACCGTTGTCTGCCGTTGTGCCGCAACCGGCGAGAATTGAAATGATGAGAGGAAAAAGCTTGATTCTGTTCATTTTGAGAGAACGAATACCAAGAGGGTACGACTTCAGCTAAAAGTAGAGAATTGAGTTGAGAAGGGCAAACGGTAAGAGATTCAGTGGGATGAAACCGGCGCGGGCCGTACTGACCCGCGCAGGCAGAATATGACCGGCTGGAGCCGGCCTCAATCCCGGAAGAGTGACCTGTTCTATTTCTCAGAGCCGCCGATAAACTTGTACACCGCCGCGCCAATATATGCCCCAATAATCGGCGCTACCCAGAACAGCCACAACTGGGAAATCGCCCAATCTCCGGCGAACAACGCAACGCCTGTGCTGCGCGCAGGGTTGACCGACGTGTTCGTTACCGGAATGCTGATAAGGTGAATCAAGGTGAGCCCCAAGCCGATGGCGATGGGCGCAAACCCTTGCGGGGCGCGCTTATCCGTCGAGCCGAGAATGATGAGGAGAAACATCATCGTCATCACGATTTCTGTAACAAGCGCGGCAACAAGCGAGTACCCCCCGGGCGAGTGAGCTTCATATCCGTTCGAGGCAAACCCGCCGACACTTGTGAAGTCCGCTTTGCCCGATGCGATGAGGTACAGGACTCCGCCAGCGGTAATCGCGCCCAGAACTTGCGCCGCAATGTACGGGACTAGTTCCTTGGAGGAAAAGCGTCCGCCTGCCCAAAGACCAATGGAAACTGCGGGGTTTAGGTGGCACCCGGAAATATGTCCGATTGCGAACGCCATGGTCAGCACCGTCAAGCCAAAGGCTAACGACACGCCGAGCAGGCCGATGCCCAACCCCGGAAATGCCGCTGCAAGCACAGCGCTGCCGCATCCGCCGAGAACGAGCCAAAACGTTCCGAAGAACTCTGCGGTGTATTTCTTCATAATTGCACCTGATGATGTAGTGAGTGGATGGGTTAAGTGGTGGTTGGCGGTGCAAAGTAAGCAGGTATTGCTGTCAATGTCAATAGATAAGTTGCCTCATCAAAAGACGTGACGAAGAAGGGAAGTTGTCACAAAAAAATCGGGGCATCTACTCCAGGGTTTGGCGGAAACGCGTCACACTCAGGCCGAGGATGGCAATCCCAAAGCCGAGTAACGCCGCCGCCTGAGGCCAGAGATGCGCCGCATCTGTTCCCTTGAGGAATATTCCTCTCACAATCTCCAGGTAATACCTCAGCGGAATGAGGTAGGTAAGATATTGAACCCACTCCGGCATGTTGGCAATCGGAAACGTGAACCCGGAAAGAAACAGAAACGGCATAAACACAAAGAACTGAGCTATCATCATTGCCTGTCCCTGTGACTTCGAAATGGTCGAGACGAACAGACCAAGACCGAGCGTGGAAAGCAGAAACAATCCGCTGAGTCCGAACAGCAGCCAGACGCTTCCCGCAAGCGGCACTTCGAACCAGAAGCGTGCAAGAGCCAAAACAAGAATCGCATCAACAAAACCGATAATCACAAACGGAATGAGTTTGCCGAGTATGAACTGATATGACTTGATTGGCGTGACGAGAATCTGTTCCAACGTCCCGATTTCCTTCTCCTTTACAATTCCTACCGAGGTGAGAGTCATGGTAATAATCATCAGCACCATTGCAACAACGCCCGGCACCATGTAGTTTTGGCTCTTCAGGTCGGGATTGAACCAGACCCGCGGTTCGGGCAACACCTGTGGTAGGCTCATTCCCCGTCCTGCAGCACTGTACTCGGCAAGTATCTTGCGTGAGTATGCATGGACAATTTGTGTTGCATAGCCCAGCAAAATGTTCGTCGTGTTCGCGTCGGTGCCGTCGAGAATCACTTGTACTTGCGATGTTTCCCGGGCAAGCAGATTGCGGCCGAATCCTTTGGGAATAACCAGCGCAATGTTCGCCTTCGCTTCCTCGATGAACGGCGCAACTTCATCAGGCTTTTCAACAGCAAACCGGGCAATGAAATATCCCGACGTCGTGAAACTCTCGATCAACTCCCTGCTTTCCACCGTCCGGTCCATGTCGCAGACAACCATTGTACTGTTGGTGATGTCGGTTGTTGCCGCGTAGCCGAGTAGAAACACCTGAAGGATAGGCGCCATGATGGAAACGCCCAACATGCGCTTGTCCTGACGGATTTGGTAGAATTCTTTCTTTATGATCTCTACAATTACAGAGATTGAATCGCGCATACGCTTGTACTGTCAGAGTGTTCTTTTTCTAAACTTCCGTGCACTGATTCCCACGGTCACGGCAGCAAAGAGCATCATGTACAGAAATTGATCCCACACAGCAAAGAACCCGACGCCTTTCAGCATCACTCCTCGCACAACGACAAGGAAGAATTTGTTCACAGCGAGGTTCGACAATACCTGCAACGGAACAGGCATACTCGCAATCGGAAACACAAATCCCGACAGCAAAAACGTCGGCAGCAGCGAACTCAGCATTGCCACCATGAATGCCGTTTGTTGCGTGTCGGTAATACTGGAGACGACAAGCCCCTGACCGAGTCCCCCCAGAATCATTGTAAAGATTGCAGCATACAGCAACAGCACGCTTCCCTTGATTTGGATGTCGAACAACAGGTAGCCCACCAGCAGAACCGACGATGCAACGACAAGACTGATCACCGAATACGGAATGACCTTGCCAACAATCACCTGCAGCGGGTGAAGCGGAGAGACCATGAGTTGTTCCATCGTGCCCCGTTCTTTTTCCCGGACCACAGTCAATGCGGTTGACACAACGGCGGCCAGCGCAATGAGAAACCCGAAAAGCCCGGGAATGAGAAACTTGGCCGACAATAAATCCGGATTGTACCAGATGCGGGGCTGGAAGTCGATCGGTACAAACTGGCCTCTCCCCTTTCGCTGGAGGAATTCTGTCACGAGGCGGGAGGAGTATTCCATACTCATCCGCGTTGCATAGCCAATTGCTTGACCGGCGCTATTCGCATCAGCACCATCGACAAGAATCTGAACTTTCGCGCTCCGGTTTGCCAGAAGCTCACGTCCGAAATCCGTCGGGATGACAATTGCCGCCTTCGCCCAGCCGTGCAGAAACAACTCGTCAATTTCGTCATAGCTGCCGACATAAAATGAAGGGGTGAAGTATTCGGTATTCTCAAACTGACGGAGAAACGTCCTGCTTTCCCCTGTTTTGCTTTGGTCATAGATTGCCAAGGGGATATGCTTCACGTCAAAATTCAGCGCGTAGCCCACCAACGCAATCAACACAGTCGGCAATACGAGCAAAATGCCGAGCGTCGTGGGGTCACGACGTATCTGCCGGAACTCTTTGATAACGATAGGTCGAAGGGCTCTGAACATACTCATGAACCGGAAGAACTTCTATCCAACAGGTACAAGAACACATCCTCCAACGATGGGGTAATTCTGTGGACATTGAACGATGCGATTTGCTTTTCGGCGAGAGATTGTTGAATCAACTTCGTTCCTTCTTTCTCTTCCTCCACCATCACGTGAAGAGCCGTGCCGAACACCGAGGTCTCCAACGCCCAACGTTGCTCACGGATTGTCTCAAGCGCGTCGACAACATTGTGCTCCAATCCCGACACTTCAAGAATCGGGTTCTTGATGTGGTCGGTTTTGAGTTCAACCGGGCTACCGCTTGCTATCAATTTTCCTGCGTTGATCAGAATGATATCGTTGCAATACTCCGCCTCGTCGAGAAAATGCGTTGTGACAAGAACCGTGATTCCTTCAGAAGAAAGCTGATTGATCAGTTCCCAGAAATTTCTTCGGGAGATGGGATCCACTCCGCCGGTAGGCTCGTCCAGGAAAACGATTTTCGGTTCGTGGAGAATAGCACAGCCGAGCGCAAGACGCTGCTTCCATCCGCCCGAGAGGGTTTTTGTGAGACTATCCTCCCGTCCCTTCAGGTCCGCCATCTTCAGCACCCACTCCATGCGATGGTTGAGGCGTAAGTTCTTCAGGCCGTACACACCGCCGTAGAACCGGATATTCTGTTCCACGGTCAAATCATCATACAACGAGAAGCGTTGCGACATGTACCCGATATTGAGCTTCACCAGATCCGTTTGTGTAATGATATCGTACCCGCCCACTTTCGCCGTTCCGTCAGTCGGGCGCAACAACCCGATCAGCATGCGAATTGTCGTTGACTTGCCGGCGCCATTGGCGCCAAGAAAGCCGAAAATCTCTCCCTGCTTTACCGAAAAGTTCACGCTATCGACAGCAGCAAACTTTCCGAACCGCTTTGTGAGATTGCTGACTTCTATTGCATTCGTTGACATACGACTCTACAAAACTCTATAAACTCTACAAACTCAATCACAAACTCCCTATAACTCTATCCAACCGCGTTCTCGCAATCTCGTGTTCAATCAACGAACCAGAGTAATTCGTCTTTGCCTGCAACAGCGTGACGTTTGCGTCGAGCAGATCGGTTGATGTTGCAAGGCCCCGCTTGAACTTGTCGTTCAACGTGCGCTGGTTTTCCTCGGCTTGTTCGATGGCCAGCATGGCAACCTGTACTTTCTCCTTTGCCCGCACTACGGCGAGCAACTGGCGGCGGACATCGAGCGCGACATTCTCTTTGAGCTGATCAAACATCAATTCCTGTTGATGGAGCACGGCATGGGCCTGCCCGGTTTGGTGGGACGTTGTCTCCCAGGTCCAGAGATCGAGTTGCATCTGAACTCCGACATCCCACGTTCCCTTGAATTCATCGCGTGTAGGTTGATATCGTTGATTCGGACGATTGTAATAGAAATTTCCGGTCAGGAAAATTTGCGGCCACCAGTTCGACTGAGCTGCGCTTACCGTCGCCTTTGCCGCCTCAAGGCGGGATTGCATTGCTTGAACATCCGTCCGGTTCGTAAGCGCCAAAGCGACAAGGTTCGGGGTTTGTAGCGCATCATCCCCCTCGCGGTGGGGTTTCGTGTCAGGCTCTGCAGGAAAACGCGGCATATCATCCGGCTCGGCCGGAGGCCAGGGTTTCGATGCAAGCTGTATCTGTGTTTCAAGCGGCTGACCTATAATGTTGTTCAGATTCATCATTGCCAGCTCGACATCGTTGCGTGCATCAATTTGCGCAAGACGTGCGTTGTTGAGTTGCAGCTGGACTTTGAGCAAGTCGTTGCGGGTCACCAGCCCCGCGTTCAGCAAGTTCTTCGTATCCTGTTCGTTCGTCTCAAGCCGCACAACATTCTCGTCAACAAGCCTCTTCACTTCCATCGTCTGGTGCAGCGTCCAATACGCCACCGTGATGGCGAATTTCTGATCGGAGGTTTCATTCTTGTTGTCGAATTCTGCTGCACGTGCCGCATACGCAGCCGCCTGCGCATTGCTCTCAAGTTTGAATCCGGTAAAAAGAGGCTGCTGGAGAGAAATCCGGGTTGCGTAGTTGTTCAGAACCGTCGGTGCAATGACTATCGGTTGCGGCAAGAACGGAACGGAAACCTGAAACGGATCAACATCACTCAGTCGCTGATAGCTTGCGGTCAACTTAAGCGACGGGAGTCGTTGTGCCGATACCTCGCTTTCCTTCGCTTGTGCCGCATCGACTTTCAGGGTTGAGATTTTCAACGCCCTGCTGTTCTCCAGCCCGATGCGGATGGCGTCCGGCAACGAGAGAACGACGCTGTTTTGTGCCGAGACGTGACTGGAGAAAATGAACAAAAGCCAAATTGCCGACCCTGCAGCCGATTTTATTCCTCGGTTCATACTTCAACCTCATGCTTTTCGATTTGCGTAAGTAATGAGATGAATACATTTTCAAGTGACGGAGAGATTACACGCCACGATGTTACAGGGATCTTCTCCTTTCCCAGAATTTCCTCCATCTCTTTCTGGGCAGTAGATGCTTCCGATACGACGATATTGAGCCTATCGCCGAACGTCTGGACTTCCCTTGCCGCGGAATGAGCCTTCAATGCATGGGAAGCGTCACGGACTCGTCCACAAACAATTTCCACTACTTCCCCGCGCATCAGTGCCTTCAGGTTCGACGGCGTGTCAACACGTATGATCTCTCCCTTGTTCATGAATGCAACACGCAAGCATCGTTCCGCCTCATCGAGATACGGCGTGCTCATGAAAATCGTGATTCCGCTCTTGAGCAGACTCTGCAAAATCCGCCAGAAGTCACGCCGTGAAACCGGGTCAACACCCGTCGTCGGTTCGTCAAGGAAGATGATTTTCGGCGTATGAACCAGCGTACAAGCAAGCGCGAGCTTTTGCTTCATCCCGCCCGAGAGTTTCTCGGCAAGCCTGTCTCTGAATGGCGTCAGTCTCGTGAATTCCAACAGTTCCTCGCGCCTCTGCTTAAAGTCATACACCTTATTGATTTCTGCAAAGAACTCGATATTCTCATCAATCGTGAGATCTCCGTACAATGAGAAACGCTGCGAGAGATAGCCGATTTCCTTTTTGACTTCGTCGGGATGTTTGACAATATCGTGTCCAAGAATCATTGCGGTACCGGCGCTCGGACTGAGAATGCCACACAGCATGCGAATCAACGTTGTCTTTCCCGCGCCATCGGGACCGACGATGCCGAACATTTCACCGGACTTTACATCGAGACTGATGCCGTTTACGGCTCTAATAGCTTCAAACGATTTTGATAGATTGCGTATTTCTATCGCTGGGGTAGTCATTAGTCATTCGTCATTGACCCGGGTTGCTTCTGCCGATTGATTTGATGTACGAGTTCAATTTGAGATGAAGGGTTTTCAACTTCTCAATCAGATCGTCATAGCGTTTTTCCGAGATGAAGTTTCTACCCTTCGCCTCCATGAGCCACGTTTTCGTTTCCATCAACGATCCCCGAGCGTAGTAGCAGAACTGCCGATTCTCTTTGTAGTGATAGCGGCCAAATCCTTCCGAGATATTTGCGGCGATCGAATCTGCCGATTCAACAAGCTGACCGCCGATAGTTCGCTTCGCGAAGTACTCCCACGTATCAACGAACTTCCACACGTCTTCACCAATATCCATCGCCATTTGATACACCTCCAGCTCTTCGAGTCTCAGCATATTTCCTCCAATCGCAAATGACCAACGACTACTGACTACTGACCAATGACCAACCTCGCATCTGCCGGCAATCCCGGTTTCAACGCGCCGTCTTTGTTTTCCACTTCGATTTTGACACCAAAGACGAGCTTGGTTCGTTCTTCCTTCGTTTGCACATTTTTCGGAGTGAATTCGGCGCTCGGAGAAATGAATGTCACCTTCCCTTCAAACGTTCTGTCCGGCATGCCATCAATCTTTACCTCTGCTTTTTGTCCGAGGCGGATATGAGGCAGATATTGTTCATTCACGTAGATAACGATCTTCACGATATCGAGATAGGTCAACCGTATGACATTTGCGCCCGGAGTAACAAGTTCTCCTACTTCAACGGATTTTAGCGTCACAGTTCCTTCAGCAGGCGCAACAATAGAACAATCACGAACTTTCTTTCTGAGCTGGTCGGCCTGTGCTTCGGCCTGTTCGCGGCGGGCGCGGGCGATTTCAATCTCCGGTTTTCGGAGGCCGCGAACGAGTTTTTGATATGTTTGCTCGGCCGAGACGAAGCGCGCATACACATCATCGTATTGTTTTTGGGTGATGGTTTGTGCGGCGAGGAGTTCTTTCATCCTTTCATAATCTGTCCGGGATGTCTTGTATGCGGCTTCGGCTTGGAGAATATCTTCTTTGCGTGAGCCTTCAAGGGCAAGCCTGTACTGCGCATCTGCGGCAGCAGCATTTGCCAACGCCTGACGGAGTTGGATCTGATAATCCGTATCGTCAATCACGACAAGCGTATCGCCTGCCGAAACCCGCGTTCCCTCCATGACCCAGACTTCTTTCACTTTGCCGGCGACTTCGGAGCCGATATTGATGTTTGTCCCCTCGATCGTTCCGGATGCCTCAATGGCGTTGCGATCGTTTCCCGAGCATCCGCCTGGAACCGTTAAACCCGCTGCAAGAAGTAGTACGAAGACACGCTGCATAATTTCCTCAGAGAAATTGTTGTTGATTCAAAATGAATTGATCGGGGTGAGTCGCAATTGTTCGAACTGCTGTCTCCCCTGCGCCGTAACTGCACCGATGAAGAAAATGCTTATGATCTCACTCACCGCTTCACCAATGGAAAAGGACTCTTGAGTAAGAACTTCCGGCTGGACAATCCGCTCGATTGCCCCTATCACGCTCATCAAGAATACGCGTTTGTTCATCTCCGGACGCATTGTGCCTTCGCTGATGCCCTGATTGATAAGCCGCTCAAATGCATCGGACAATCGTTTCCTCCTGAACTCCTCAATATGCTTCCAAAACTCCGGGAGCCGCCTCTTGATATCCTGGCCGTAGATTGGTGATACGCGGTTGATGTTGCTTGCAAGCATGGTGATAATTTCGGAGAGTTTCTCGACGGCACTTTTGTCACTGAGGAGAATCCTTTCGACGTTGCCGCGGACTGTTCCCATGAATCTTTCCATAATCTGCTGTACAACATCTTCTTTGCTTGAGAAGTATTTGTAGAAGGTCTTCTTGCTAATCGCCAGATCGGCGGCAAGTTCATCAACGGTGATTCTGACAAAACCCTCCTTGAAGAATCTCTCCTGGCAGTGCGAGAGTATTTTCTCTTTTATGAGTTCGTCTTCAGGCATTTGGTGTTTCACTACAGAAACTGGTCGAGTATTATTCGTTTCCACATTGTACTAGCAAGAAAGCTTTCAGAAAAGCAATCTGTTATTAGGAAACGATAATCGTGTTATTCGTTTCCAATATACATGAGAATATGTGGAATGTCAAGCTGATCAGGAAATTAATCTTTGAACTGAAAACAAAAAGCCCTCAATTCTTTCGAATTGAGGGCTTCCAAACCGGAACGATCTTTCGAGTCGTTCGACAGGCTTAGTACATGTCGCCCATGCCGCCCGGAGGCATTGCAGGCATCGGCTTCTTCTCTTCCGGCTTCTCAACAATGGTCGCCTCAGTCGTCAGCAACAGAGCTGCAACCGACGCGGCATTCTCGAGCGCTGTACGGCTCACCTTCGTCGGATCGATAACGCCGGACTTGATGAGGTTCTCATACTGCTCGTTGTATGCGTTGAAACCGAAGTCGTCTTTGCCTTCCTTCACCTTGTTGACAACAACGGAAGCCTCGAGGCCGGCATTCGCCACAATCTGGCGGATCGGCTCTTCGAGCGCCCGGCGAACGATCTCGATGCCGGTCTCCTGATCTTCATTCTGCGTCTTGATTCCGGCGAGCTTTGAAGCAGCACGGAGATACGCAACACCACCACCGGGAACGATGCCCTCTTCAACTGCAGCACGAGTTGCATGCAACGCATCTTCGACGCGGGCCTTCTTCTCCTTCATCTCCACTTCAGTCGCTGCACCAATCTTCAGAACGGCAACACCGCCTGAGAGTTTTGCAAGGCGTTCCTGCAGCTTCTCACGATCGTAGTCGGATGTCGTCTTCTCGATCTGTGCCTTGATTTCGTTTATGCGCTTCTTGATGTCATCCTTCTTGCCGGCACCTTCGACAATCGTCGTGTTATCCTTGTCGATAGAGACCTTTTTTGCACGGCCAAGGTAGCTGACGGTTGCGTTCTCAAGCTTGTATCCCTGCTCCTCGGAAATAACTGTACCGGCGGTGAGGATTGCGATATCTTCCAGCATTGCCTTGCGACGGTCGCCGAAGCCGGGAGCCTTCACTGCTGCAACGCGGAGTGTGCCGCGCAGTTTGTTCACGACGAGTGTTGCAAGGGCTTCACCCTCAACATCTTCCGAAATCACGAGAATCGGGCTGCCGGTCTGGGCAACTTTCTCGAGAATGGGGAGAAGATCCTTCATCGAGCTGATCTTCTTGTCGTGAATAAGAATCATCGGATTCTCAAGAACTGTTTCCATCGTCTCGGCATCCGTCACGAAGTAAGGGGAGAGATAGCCGCGATCAAACTGCATACCTTCGACAACGTCAATCTGTGTATCGGTACCCTTTGCTTCTTCCACAGTGATCACGCCGTCGGTTCCGACCTTCATCATTGCGTCGGCAATCAGATCGCCGATCACATTATCATTGTTTGCGGAGATGGAACCAACCTGGGCGATTTCTTTCTTGCTGGTCTTGTCGACCGGCTTGCTGAGTTCTTTCAACCCTTCAACAACTTTGGTTACCGCAACTTCGATACCGCGCTTCAAATCCATCGGATTGGCGCCAGCGGCAACATTTTTCAAACCCTCACGAACGATTGCTTGTGCAAGCACAGTGGCTGTTGTTGTTCCGTCACCGGCAACATCGGAAGTCTTTGAAGCAACCTCACGTACCATCTGAGCGCCCATGTTCTCGAGGGCGTTTTCGAGTTCAATTTCTTTTGCAACCGTGACGCCGTCTTTCGTGACGGTCGGTGCGCCGAATTTCTTGTCGATCACAACGTTGCGGCCTTTCGGGCCCAACGTTACTTTCACTGCATCTGCAAGCTGGTCAACGCCGCGCTTGAGCGAAGTCCGAGCATCAGAGCTGTACTGAATGTTCTTTGCTGCCATGCTTACATCTCCTTGGTTGATTGTTTCTGAAAATTTCGATTACACAATTGCGAAGATGTCTGCTTCGCGCATGATGAGAAGTTCTTCGCCTTCCACGGTCACTTCGGTTCCGGAGTATTTTCCGTACAACACTTTGTCGCCGACTTTGACTTCGGGGGCAACTTTCTTTCCGTCGTCGGTGACTTTGCCCGGACCAACGGCAACTACTTCACCGATCACCGGCTTTTCTTTTGCGGTATCGGGAAGGATGATACCACCCTTGGTTTTCTCTTCTGCTGCAGCGGGCTTAATAATAACCCTGTCAGCCAATGGCTTCATTTTCATGGAACCTCCTTGTTGGTGTTGTTTGATTTTTTGTAACTGGTTTGAATACAATATCTTAGAGAGATTAGCACTCTCCATATAAGAGTGCTAATAATATATATAAAATCTGCAATATGTCAAGAGGTGTGGAATTAAGAAGTGTTAAGGAATGACCGGAATCAATCCGAAAACGGCAAGTTTCGGAAAATAGGAAATGAGACGGGTGAAGAATGGCTATCGGGCAGCTTTGACTTCAAAAAAATGCAACCCGTAGCCTGGCAGGTCGAAGTACATTCCTTTGTGCTGAAGTCCGGTACGGTCACGGGAAAATACCGCCGGGCTCATCAAATCCCGAAACTCGAACACCGTTCCTTTCAGGTTATCGAGCCCGATGTCGATGTAGCATTGCGAG
>JAHBUR010000028.1 GCA_019637975.1 Bacteroidota bacterium
ACGCCTCTTTCACTTTGTGTTTGCTGAGTTCCTTTTTGAGGTCGGCCGTTTGCTTTGAGATCTGTTCGAGCGTATGCTCGCGCAGCGTCAATCCCGCCTCAACAGCTTCAATCGCATCCCGCTGGTCGGACGGGAGAGAAATTGAACCGAGTGAGGGTCGGCGAGTCCCGATATGATGTTCGGAATATTTCTGCAACTCGCGTTCAAGCATTTCCTTCTCTTCGATGAACTTCGCAAGCTGGTCGTCGAGTTGCTTTGCCTTTTTGAGCCGTTCGTCGATGTATCGCTGGACGCCTTCGCCTGTGACTGCTTCAATGCGCCGCACGCCGCTGGCAATGCTTGATTCGGAGATGATCTTGAACAGGCCAATGTCTTTTGTGTTCCTGACATGCGTGCCGCCGCAGAACTCGACACTGTATTTGTCGTCAATGGCAACAACACGAACTATGTCTCCGTATTTGTCTCCGAAAAACATTTTGACATTCGATCTCTTTCGAGCCAATTCTATTGGCTCTTCGACTGTCTCTACTTCAATATCTTCCGCAATCTTGGCATTCACCATCTCTTCGATTGCTTTAATTTCTTCCGGAGTAATTTTGCCGAAGTGGGGGAAATCGAACCGCAAATGATCTGGGGCTACAAGCGAGCCTTGCTGATGAACATGCGCGCCGAGTACGCGGCGCAGGGCTTCGTGAACAAGGTGGGTGGCGGAGTGGTTGCGCTCTACGTTTCGCCTGCGAAATCTGTCAATCGATGCGATGACTCTCTTTTCTCTGATCTGGTCGAAGTTGTAAAATGTCGCCGCTTTCCCATAATGGAGAATAACCGGTCCATCTTTCTTGGTATCCTGCACTTCAAACATGAACCCCTCCCCGCGAATCAGACCTGAGTCCCCAACTTGACCACCTGATTCAGCATAGAACGGGGATTCGGTTAAAACGACAATATTCTCTCCAAATCCACTTATCATTGCTTCATGTTCATCAAATTGATAGCCCACGAAGCGGGTCTCGATCGACTCTATTCTTCCCTTCTGATCAGGGTCAATACCGTACTCTCTTTGAATTGCCGCACGAGTGGCGATCCGAGACCTTTTCCGTTGCTCCTCCATGAGTTCAGTAAACTCCCCCACATCAACTCTCAGCCCCTTCTCCTCTGCCATTAATTGCGTCAGGTCAAGCGGAAACCCGTACGTATCATACAACTTGAACGCATCTTCACCGGGGAAGACTTTTGAATGTCCAATCCGCTCCACTACTGTCTCGAAAATCTCCAATCCTCTATCAAGCGTCGCGTTGAAACTCTCCTCTTCCGCCTTAATCACTCGCTCAACATGCGCTTGCTTCTCTACAATTTCAGGGAATGCCTTCCCCATCGAGTCAACAACAGAAGATGTGATTTGATAGATGAACGGCTCGCGCATGCCTAAATTCCGTCCGAACCGCGCAGCGCGGCGGAGAATGCGGCGAAGAACGTAGCCGCGTCCCTCGTTGCTTGGGATTGCTCCATCGGTAATCGAGAACGTGAGCATGCGGATGTGGTCGGCGATGACACGCATTGCAATGTCGGTGGGGGAGTCGAGCTTGCTGGTGTATTCCTTGCCTACAGTCTGCGCAATTTTGCCGATGATAGGCATGAACACGTCTGTGTCGTAGTTGGAGCTTTTCCCCTGCAGCACGGCACAAATGCGTTCAAATCCCGCGCCTGTGTCAACGTGCTTTGCAGGCAGATTCTCAAGCTCGCCTTTGTCGTTGCGGTTGTTCTGGATGAAGACGAGGTTCCAGATTTCCATTACTCTTGCGTCGCCCGCGTTGACGAGATTGCCGCCCGAGTAATCCAGAGTCAGGTCAATGTGGATTTCAGAACAAGGTCCGCACGGACCCGTTTCGCCCATCTCCCAGAAATTATCCTTCTTGCCGAACTTCTGAATATGCGCCGGGTCGATGTCGGTGACCTTTTTCCAGAGTTCAAATGCTTCGTCGTCGGTTTCGTACACGGTGGCATAGAGACGGCGCTTTTCCAACCCCCATTCCTTTGTCAGCAACTCCCACGCCCATGCGATTGCTTCTTTCTTGTAGTAGTCGCCGAACGACCAGTTGCCCAACATCTCGAAAAACGTATGATGGTACGTGTCGCGGCCGACCTCTTCGAGATCGTTATGCTTGCCGCTGACGCGGATGCACTTCTGCGTATCGGCTGCGCGGACGTAGTCGCGTTTGCCGGTTCCGAGAAACACATCTTTGAACTGGTTCATGCCGGCGTTCGTAAACAGCAGCGTCGGGTCGCCGTGAGGAATAACGGACGAACTCGGCACTATGCGGTGGCCGCGCTTCTCAAAGAAGTCAAGAAATGATTGTCGGATTTGGGATGATGTCATCGTTCAAAATTGGTCAACAAAATTACTTGCTTAATATCAGCATGGACTCTATATGATCATTCTCGAAAGCGAGAATCCGATCCTTGTTTGCATTTAGGATGTTAGCAATCACGTTTGAGGGGGAGTTCCCTATTCGAAGAAAGATCACTTTAGAAGGATGGCCGCGAACTATACTCCTGTGTAGGAAGTCGGAATCCTTCGACACAATTGCGAAACCATGCTCTAAGGCAAATTGCCAGAGGTCTTCATCATCAGCTGTTGTCAAATCGAAGTCTCTTACATGTTTTGACTCTGCAAAAGCGTGGTCGAGTCTAGACAGCAGGCGAAAGGAAAGATGTTGATCGAGAATAAGCTTCATGCGGTTGTAAGCCTGCGCTCACGATCAGCGGCAAATGCCAGACAGGCATAGATGTCGTCACGCGTCAATTCAGGAAAATCTTCAAGTATCTGTTCCACTGTCATACCCGAAGCAAGATATTCAAGAACATCCAAAACGGTAATTCTCATACCCCGTATACACGGTTTTCCGCTCCGCTTGCCCGGCTCTATGGTAATTATCTTGCTGTAGTCCATTCCGTCTCCAGTCAAAAAAGTAATGCTGTTACACCTCAATCTGTGTCATCAGCTTAATTTCTTCCAACACGTTGCTCACTTGCATACACTTCACAAGTTCGCCTGTGTACACAGCGGCTTTGCCGTTGTTGTGAACATCCCACGCCAGACTCTCAGCATGCTGGGAAGTACACTTCAGCGCCTTCATGAGCTGCGTTATAACCTCGTCGAACGTATGTTCGTCATCGTTGAAGAGGATGACTTTCGCCGGTTCCTGCACCAGTACATCCTCATCTTCTTGCTCAAGTTCGAGAGGTTTTGTTGCCATGAAGTGACGGTTTTGGTTCTATTTTTCATCAAAATTACTCAAAAAGCGTCACCATTGCAAACTTGCAGACGCGGCGTACTCTTCGTATATTTTTGCATGTTTTTGTTGCACATCTCAACACAATCACCCCATCCCGAGAAGAGGTTGCTGAAATGATATTTGATTTGGATTTGATTGAACGCGTGTATTCACGCACTCCCGGACGAGTGAAAGCCGCCCGGACGGTTGTTGGTCGGCCGCTGACCCTCACCGAGAAGATTCTCTATGCCCACTTGTGGCGTCCCACGAAACAGCCGTATCAGCGTGGCCAATCGTACGTCGAGTTCGGTCCGGACCGCGTTGCGATGCAGGATGCAACGGCTCAAATGGCGTTGTTGCAGTTCATGTCTGCGGGGATTCCCAAGGTTGCCGTGCCGAGCACGGTGCATTGCGACCATTTGATTCAGGCGGAAGTCGGGGCGAGAGAAGATCTTGCGCAGGCATTTTCGGACAACAAGGAAGTGTATGATTTTCTCTCAAGCGTTTCGAATAAATACGGCATCGGCTTTTGGAAACCGGGTGCCGGCATCATTCACCAAGTCGTGCTTGAGAATTATGCCTTTCCCGGCGGGATGATGATAGGAACCGATTCGCATACCCCGAACGCCGGCGGACTCGGGATGATCGCCATCGGCGTTGGCGGTGCGGATGCGGTTGATGTGATGGCGGGGATGCCGTGGGAATTGAAGTTCCCGAAAATTATCGGGATACATTTGAAGGGGCAACTCAACGGTTGGACTTCGGCGAAGGATGTTATTCTGAAGGTAGCCGGCATTCTGACGGTGAAGGGTGGAACCGGAGCCATTGTCGAATATTTTGGAGAGGGAACGAAATCCATCTCTGCAACAGGCAAAGGGACAATCTGCAACATGGGAGCGGAGATTGGCGCGACGACTTCCGTCTTTCCGTATGATTCCCGCATGGCGGACTATCTTGCATCGACAGGGCGCATGAGAGTTGCCGAGATGGCAGATGCGATTGCGGAATTTCTTGCCCCCGATCAGGAAGTATTGGAGAATCCTCAAGACTATTACGATCAAATCATTGAAATCCATCTTTCCGAACTTGAGCCGCATATTAACGGGCCGTTCACGCCTGACAAGGCATGGAAGCTTTCAGAATTTGCTGAAGCGGTCCGGCAGAATGACTACCCGCAAGAGCTGCGCGTTGCTTTGATCGGCAGTTGCACAAATTCAAGTTACGAAGATATTCAGCGTGCAACCAGCATTGCGCGCCAGGCCCTGGAGAAAGGCGTGAAAGCAAAATCCGAGTTCACGATCACCCCGGGTTCCGAGCAGGTACGCGCAACAATCGAACGTGACGGATTATTACAGACTCTTACTGACGTTGGCGGAGTTGTGCTTGCGAACGCTTGCGGTCCCTGCATCGGCCAGTGGAAACGCCATGATGTGCAGAAAGGCGATAAGAACTCCATCATCACATCATTCAACCGCAACTTCACCGGCCGTAACGACGGCAATCCCGACACGCACGCGTTCGTCGCAAGTCCCGAAATTGTAACGGCACTTGCGCTTGCGGGGAGACTTACCTTCAATCCGGTCACGGATTCTATTGTGAATGCAAGGGGGGAATTGGTGAGATTGGATCCACCTTCGGGAGATGAGTTACCGAAGAAAGGATTCACAGTTGACGATCCCGGTTACATCGCGCCGGCAAAGAACGGTAACAATGTCAAAGTAAGCGTCGAGCCAACGAGTGACCGGTTGCAGGTTCTGGCCCCGTTTTCTGCGTGGTATGGGAACGACATCATTGATATGCCCGTCCTCTTGAAAGCGAAAGGAAAATGTACAACTGACCACATTTCGCCCGCAGGCAAATGGCTCAAATACCGCGGCCATCTCGATAATATCTCGAACAATATGTTCATCGGTGCCGTGAATGCCTACACGGGCGAGGCGGGCCGGGGCAAAAACGTGTTTACCGGCGAAACGAAAGAGTACTCTGCGGTTGCACGCGAGTACAAGGCGGAGGGCATTGACTGGGTCGTTGTTGGCGACGAAAACTACGGCGAAGGATCAAGCCGCGAACACGCGGCGATGGAACCGCGCTATCTCGGCGGCCGGGCCATAATCGTGAAAAGCTTTGCCCGCATTCACGAGACGAATCTGAAAAAGCAGGGAATGCTTCCGCTGACGTTTGCCAATCCTGCTGACTACGACAAGGTTCAGGAAGATGATCGGGTTTCGATCATCGGCTTGAATACATTCACGCCGGGCGTTCCGTTGCGCATGATTCTCAAGCATGCGGACGGGACTGTCGACGAGGTGATGCTCAATCATACATTCAATGAAAATCAGATTCAGTGGTTCAGAGCAGGCAGCGCATTAAATTTGATTGCAGCGCAAGGAGCGAAGAAGCCTTCCTCTCCAAAACCAAAAACCGTCAAGAACGTCGTCAGGAAGAAGGCGGCGAAAGTGAAAAAGTCGGCAAAAAAGGCTGCAAGATCAGTCAAAAAACTCGTGAAGAAATCGAAGAGGCCTTTACGGAAGAAACCTGTCAAGAAAGTCGTGAAAAAGGCACGGCGGAACTTGAGAAGCAGAAGATAGGTTCTTATATCGTAGTGATGGAGATAACCGGGATTCCTGTCCATCTGAAACACAACTGTTCATCAACATAATACAAAAGGAAGAGAATGCGTTACGATGAGCGAGCGATTGCTCCATTTCGGGAGGAACTCACCCGGATAGGATTTCGAGAACTCAAAAACGTGCCGGATGTTGACGCGGAGATCGGCAACAAGGAAGGAACCAGCCTGCTTGTTGTGAATTCCGTTTGCGGATGTGCCGCGGGAAAAGCACGTCCCGGAATTGCACTGGCATTACAGAAATCGGAGTTCAAGCCGGACCGCTTGACCACCGTGTTTGCCGGAGCTGATATTGAGGCGACTGCCCGTGCCCGTGAATTGTTCGGCAACATTCCTCCATCGTCGCCATCGATGGCATTTTTCAAGGACGGCGAGTTGGTTCATTTCATTCCCCGCTTTCAGATCGAGAACCGTGACGCCTACCAGATTGCACAGCATCTTCAGGAAGTATTCAAGGAATTCTGTGTGCCAGTGTAGATTACTCTCAGCAAGAAACTCCTTGTAAATGCTGCATCTTTTTGCTATTATGTTGCAGCACTGAGTGGCAAAGTGCTTGAAGCGAGCAGAGAAACGGGGTAGTAGCTCAGTTTGGTTAGAGCGCCTGCCTGTCACGCAGGAGGTCGCGGGTTCGAGTCCCGTCTACCCCGCAGAAACCCGAGCGATTCGGGTTTTTTGTTTATGAGAGAATTCACTCTCTCCTGACTACACATGAACAATGGAGACAGAATGACGTATCCCGGTGAATCGACAACAAACGAGTTGCAAGCGATGCAATCCGGCTTGCAGTTTATCGATATGGTGGTAGGCAACGGCTCCGTACCGGAAACCGGAAACACAGTGACCGTGCATTATACAGGCTATCTGACCAACGGCAAGAAGTTCGACAGTTCCGTTGACAGGAGCCAGCCTTTCACATTCGTCATCGGATATGGACAAGTCATCAAGGGTTGGGATGAAGGCGTTGCATCCATGAAGATTGGCGGAAAGCGCAAGCTGATAATTCCTGCCCAACTGGGATACGGTACGCGAGGTGCGGGCGGTGTCATTCCGCCGGGGGCCGAGTTGATCTTTGATGTTGAATTGCTTGGAGTGAAATAGAAGAGGAGGGATTATGTGGGGAAGGATTGTGGTGTTGCTGTTCGGCATCATGTTCTCAGTTGGAGATTTGTCCGCACAAACTCGCGGGTTCGGGCTTGGCGTGATACTGGGAGAGCCTACCGGCATCAGCGCAAAGGGCTGGGTGTCCGACCGGAATGCCATTGATGCGGGATTGGCTTGGTCGTTTCGTCAACGAGGCTCCTTTCATCTTCACGTTGATTATCTCTGGCATTTTCCGGAGGCCATCAAGTCGCCGGAGAGGTTTACGTTGTATGCGGGTCTTGGCGGGCGCTTTTCTGCAGGGCGACGCGATGGCATTCTTGGAGTGAGATTTGCCGGCGGGTTTGCGTGGTGGCCGCGGGGCATTCCGCTTGATGTATTCGTTGAGATTGCCCCGATATTCGATATCGTGCCGGCGACTGAAGCCAGGGCCAACGGCGGCATTGGTATCAGGTACTTCTTTTAGTTCTTCTACAATATACTCTTCCTGAATTCTTCACAATTACATCCTACGGAGGATCAATGCGCTCTGTTCTCGTTTTGACAGTTCTTCTCTCCATCCAGTTGGCGGCATCGTCTCAAACGTATCAACGGTTCTTTACCGACAAAACAATGCGTGTGGACTATTATCATACTGGTACGAAAGGCCAGGAAACGTTCAGTCTTGATGAGGTGATCGAGGAAGGGGCATGGCCGGGCAGCAAAGTGAATCTCATCGACACTCTCAACCTGGGAGAGTATATGGTGAGAGTGTTTGATGTTCAGACAAATACAATGATTTTCTCACGCGGCTTCTCCTCGATCTTCAACGAATGGCAGACAACCGATGAAGCAGCCGCAGGTTTATACAGAACATTTTCAGAATCCGTCCGGTTGCCGTTTCCCAAAGACAAAATCCAGTTTACGATAGCCCGGCGTGACAAACGAATGGAGTTCCACGAAGTATGGTCCATCATGATAAACCCCAATGCACCGATACAAGTGAAGAAGGGGGAGAATCCATTTTCCTTCAAGGCGAACCGCATAATGGGCAGCGGCAACCCGGTTAACAAAGTTGATATCGTGATTGTTGGTGATGGCTATGCGAAGAGTGATATGGGAAAATTCCGCGACGATGCAAAACGCTTTAACGAGTCCCTGTTTGCAACGGAACCATTCAAGAGCCGCAAGAATGACTTCAACGTGTGGACTGTCGAAGCAGAATCGCATGAATCGGGAATTGACATTCCCGATGCAGGTGTGTGGAAAGATAACATTCTCGGTTCACGCTACAGTACGTTCGGTTCCGCCCGGTACGTCCTTACCACGGAGAACAAGACTCTGCGTGATATTGCATCGTTGGCACCGTACGATTTCATTTGCATTCTGATAAATGACTCCCGCTATGGAGGCGGAGGTATCTATAACTTGTACGCGACAACCTACACGAACGAACAAGTGAAAGGCCAGGAATGGCAAATGGATTACGTGTACGTGCACGAGTTTGGCCATTCATTCGGCGGGTTGGGAGATGAGTACTACGGCTCGAGTATTGCATACAATGATTTCTACATGCCCGGAGTGGAGCCGTGGGAGCCGAACGTGACGGCACTGTTGGACAAGAAAAATGTGAAATGGAAGACATTTGTCGATGCCGCGACAGCCATTCCAACACCGTGGGAGAAGGCGAAATACGACAGTCTTGAGGCGGAACGGGGGAAACTCGATCGTCTGGCTGCCGATTACTATGAGAAACGCGAGCCGATCTTCAAAGCCCAGAAAGAAATTCTGAGTGATGCCCGCTTCGCGGGAAAAGTGGGGGCATATGAGGGATCAGGATATGCCGCGAAGGGTTTGTACCGCCCGGCACTCGATTGCAGAATGTTCTCGCTCAGCCTGATTGATTTCGATCCGGTGTGCAGCGAAGCTATAAAACGGGTGATTGATTTCTACTCCAAATAGCTCTTCCGTTTGGGAGGATGTAAAGCAAAGAGGGCAACATCTCTCGATGCAGCCCTCTTCGTTTATCCATCTTGAACATGGATTCTTGGGGGTTGAAGAATTACATATTCGTTTTTGCGGTGGCCGGTTGCTGTTCCGGTGATTTCTTCGGTTTGCGCGTGAGGATCCACCACCCGACAACCACAACAGCAACTACGTTGAACACCCAAAACACAATCTGCCAGTTGAATCTCTCCTTGTGCAATTGGCTTACGGTTTTGTCGAGAGAGGCATATTCAACTTTACCGAGCATGGTCTCGTTTTCAAGAGCGGCCTTCCAATCCTTGTCGACTCGCTGAATCCAAATCTCGTCAACAAACACTCGCGTGTCAACGCCGCTCGCCTTGGCCGTTTCGACATAGGAGCGGACACTCGCTGCAAAACTCTTCGGGTCGTTGAACTGCTGAATACTGACACCGCGGTTGGAAAACTCGGCAGCGAGGCTCGCCCAGAATGATGATTCAAGTCTCGAGCGCCAAGTGGCAATTGTTGCGTCGACCTGTTGTGCCAGTTCTTCGCTTTCGGCCGCGGCTGTTTCCGTCGCTTTTTTCCTCTGCATCTTCGATTTCGTTATGGTATTGCGCGCTGCGAGTGCCGCCGTAACCTTGTCTCTCAACCCATCCCAACGGTTCTTGAACTGATGATATTGACTGACCAGCACGCCGTAGTCCTTTGCTTCGAGGCGCGTCGATGAAAGAAATGCGATGTTATCTTCGGCAATGCCCGCTATCCGGTTGACGATATCAGCTTTCTCCAGTTTCTTGCCGAGAGCATCTTTCTCCGCGACCGAAAGGGTCTCAATATTCCTGCCGAAGGGCAGAAAGATGGAGTCTATCATGGCGTTCACAAGCCGGTCATTGGCAGCGAGGTTCATGTTCAAACGATTGACCAGCTCGCGCTGTTCGGCCAGCGAGGTTTCTGTTGATTTCAATTTCGCGAGAAGGTCTTTCCGCTCGGCATACAACCGCTCCAACTCCGCATTCAGCGTGATCATGATGCCTTCCAACTCGATGATTCGTGTCCCCTGAGTCTGAATGAGCATGGCCTTTTCCTTCGCAAACGTATGGCGATCGCGCAAATCAGCAAGCATGTCGTTGAATGTTTTCGGGTAGAATGCCCCGGAGATCAACCGGCTATGATGGCTGTATTCGGATTCGAGACTCTCGATTCGGTGAGGAATCTGTGCAACCTGTTCGGCTGTTCGTGCAGAATCAATATCAACGCGGATCGCATCATATGTAGCCTTGAAGCGCTCTTTTACCTCGAAGTCGGATTGCTGGGCAGAACTGTTTACTGCCGCAAGTGAAACCAATGCTACTGTCACAGATCTGATAAGCTTCATTTTCGTCCCTCCGCTTGCAAATCTTTTTCTTCGAGAATATCATCACTGGTCATGAGTAACCGGAGATTGCTGCCGTCAATCAACTCCACATAAGGTTCGCGTTGATTGAGGGCGGGCCGGGCGAGTCCATGCTCGGAAACCTCATACTTCCTGTGGAGTTTCAACTCGCCGGCATTCGGAGCCATGACGTAGACATGTTTGAACCGTGGTCCGGTAACGTAGTACATGCCTTCGGTGCTTCTGAGAATGCGAATTTCTTTCCCTTTGAGCGCCTGAGGGTTTTCGAATTCCTCTTGCGCCAGCGGGGCCACATTGAAGGAGATAGCATACCGGCCCTCATTCACGGTGTTGTTTTCAGTAACGCTGAGGACGGTTTCTACAGGCCATCCGTAGTCTACTTGAGGGAGGGAGAACGACGAACAGGCAGGGAGGACTAATGCCATTGCCGCAATTGTGATGGCGACCCGAGCAACGACAGTGGCTTGATTCTTCTTCACATATTCCTCAGGATTATTATGGATTCCAAATATCACACAAAAAATACGAACAGCGTTGACAGCCATCAAGTTAATTGTTCTTAATCGAATTTGAGCTAAAAATCAACACGCTCTGTGGTAAATCGGAAAAACAGCCCTCCTTATGGGCTGTTGTCGGTTTTCAAACCTCCAAATATGGAGAAAATCGGAATCGGCTTGGAGGGCCGTAGCGGGCGGAAGAGCAGTGGAAGAGCAGTGAAAGACAAGCGTGAGACAACACCCTTGGCCGGAACTTGTCAGCTTGCTAATGGATGTCGTGACCTCCGATCCGTCATCCAACAAACTGTGCTGAAGAGCATGACTGACAGTTCAATCGAATATTCGCGGGAGCGCGGCAACCGTTCAGTTGAATGGAATCCTTCATTGGCAGACTATGAACCGGAATCATCCTCTCATTGAGATACAACACTTTCCGGTTCAAGTTATCGAAGCAGTATTGACTTCCTACGCACATTCAGTTACCTTTGTGTGGTTGCTCTCCGTGCAACCCTCTCGTTTCCCAACCACTAATGATTTCCGTTCATGTCCAAGGAAGCAAATGCCGCCGCCGCAAGGTCGGTACTTATCGTTGAAGATAGCGTAGACTTTTCCAATCTCCTCAAATACATTGTGGACGACATGGGCTATGAGGGTGTGCAGTTTGCCCTCGACAAAGAAGACATTGTCGAACGCTCGAAGGAATGTCACGCCGAAGCTGTACTCATGGATCTGCAGCTCCGCCGGAAAAACGGCATGCAATACATTGAAGAGTTGAAAGCCGACCCGGCAACGAAGAACATTCCCATCATCATCATCAGCGGCCGGGAGTTGAGCCAGAAGGAGATACTCTCGCTGCAAATTCAGAATGTGAAATACCTCAGGAAGGGAAGAGTTGAGATGGATGAATTGAAGAAGGTAATCAGCGAAACACTTCACTCTCACGACTCCGCCGGAAACAGGGCGAAGAAGGTCAGCGGTTGATTGCGTCTTTCTGAAGGCCCGTTCCTACACCCAGCCACGCAACTTGCACGCCTCGGCAACACGGGCAACCCCGACAACCATCGCGGCCAGGCGGGGGTGCACGGATTTTTCGAGCATTGCTTCTTTCACACTGTTGTACGCTTTTCTCAGTTTCTCATCAAGCCGCTGATGGACGAGTTCCTCGCTCCAGAAATACGAGTAGCTATCCTGCACCATTTCAAAGTATGAAACAGTAACACCGCCGGCACTCGCAAGTATGTCGGGTATGACGTGAACGCCTTTTCTATGCAGAATCAGATCCGCGTCGGGAGTTGTGGGTCCGTTGGCGAGCTCGCAAACGATCTTTGCCTTGATGTCGCCGGCGTTCTTGTCATTGATGGCATTTTCCAGCGCTGCGGGGTAGAGAATGTCAACATCAAGCCCGAGGACGGCGTCACGTAGAATTTCTTTTCCGCCGGGAAATCCCTTTACGGAACCCGTCTTCAATTTGTGTGTGACAAGATCTTTCGGGTTGAGACCCTCTTCCGAATATACTCCCCCTCGCGAGTCACACACGGCAATGAGGTTTCCGCCGCCCAACAGTTCTTCATGCAACAGTGCAGCCCGTTGTCCCGCATTTCCGAATCCCTGAATCGCGTATCGTCCCTTGGGGTCTATGCCGAACACTTTGCACGCTTCACCGACGGTTATCACCCCGCCGCGTGCCGTTGCGTCTCTCCTGCCTTCCGTGCCGCCGATTTGCAGCGGCTTGTCCGTGAAAACCCCCGGTTGATGCCGTTGAAGCAATGTTTCATATTCGTCCATCATCCAGGCCATCGTTTGCGGGTTCGTATACACATCCGGTGCGGGAATGTCCTTATCAATCCCGATGTTCTGTACAACTGCGCGGACGTATCCGCGTGAGAGATTCTCCAACTCACGATCAGACATTGTTCGCGGGTCGCAAATAACGCCGCCCTTTCCTCCACCGAGCGGCAGGTCAACAACGGCCGTTTTCCACGTCATCCAGCCGGCCAGTGCCCTGATTGTGTCAACCGTCTCATCGGGGTGAAAGCGAATGCCCCCCTTTGCCGGACCTCGTGCATAGTTGTGTTGGATGCGATAGCCGTGAAAGATTTTCACTTCGCCGCTGTCCATTTTCACCGGGATCGTGAATTTGAACTCGCGTTGGGGCCACAACAACAACTCAACAGTCGGGGCGTCGAGATTCAACAGCTTGGCTGCTTCCCGAACCTGCTGCTGTGTTACTTCAAAGGAGTTATACGACTTCATGAGCGTGCGCCTTAGGGTTTGTCTTTCTTTGATTCTTGATCGAACACGTCGAGAATGATTCTGTACCAACACCGTTTACACATCAATGCCCGGTCCACGCTGAGCAAGACCTGTTCCCACGGGCTCAAGGGCGCTCCGCAATGCGGACAGGCATCCGGAGTCTTCGCACGCATTTCTCCTTGCGGTTGCTTCGTATTCTTGTCAGATTTCACGTTGGTGCTCCGGTTTCAAAATGATGCCGCGATTTTCATGGCCGTTCATCATAACCGTAATCGGTGCCTCAAGGCGGATATGCCGTGTGAATGTTCCATCTTTGAAAGCAGGCTGTTCGAGCAGCCACTTCCAATCAAGCGAACTCTTGCCTCTCTTCGAACTAACCGTGAAATAGCCGATCATGAAGGATGTAATGTTCTGGAAGAAATGCGAACCCTGCGACGGTTCGACATCCATATCCTTGAAGCCGGCCTCAATAATTGCCCGCGCTCCGGAAATCTGATCCCATCGAATCGGGATTCCGAGCCACGGGTCGAGTGTTCCCCATCTGCCGACACCGACGAGCAGATACGGCCGCCGTTCCGCGAGAAGCTCGCCGTTGCAATGCGTCACTTCCACTGCAACCTCCCTGCTTTTCGCACGGTCGAATTTGTTGATGTCAACAACCACAATATCGCGAATATCCCGGATAACGCCATTTCCAAGCACCTGTTCGCTGTAACAGAGGCAGGCATCCGGTTCAACCCGTTCGATGTTCAGCTCTACGGCTTCACGGCTCAGCACCAACGGCCGCATCTGCAACATGCCGAATTCCTTCGGCTGCCCGGTCGGTGTGTTCACATTCACCGCAAACTCAATCTCAACCGGCGTGCCCATACCCCACGTTCCCATATCTGTAAGCAAATCAATAATTTGCGGCAACGGGAACAGGCGGTGCCTGAGCAGCGGCCCGAAAGTGACCAGCCGGACTCCCTGCCGCGAAATGCCGTCTTGCACAACATCGTTGTCATGTGAATACGTCGAGCCGAGCAGATGCAGTGTTGCGTCGCCTTCCGCTACATCCAGACCGTAGCGTTTGACAAGCATGTCATGCGTTTCAATGCCGAAGTCGGACGCGGCATCAAGTTGCAACGCAAAGAACTCGCGCTGAGTGGTGTCGAGCGATTCTTCCGCCGAGTAGAATTGAATGAGATCAGTCGGGTACTTCGGACAAAACCGCACGGCATTTCCTCCATCGACAACCCATTTGCCGAGACCCAATCCGACCGACACGATGCCGTCCGATGATTTTTGCGGCGGCAGCGGATAGAAATTATACGATCGGGCAACGCCTGCAAAGTCGGGATAGAAGCGATGTTCGTGTGTACGTCCGACCATTCTCTGAACTATCACCGCCATCTTTTCCTCCTCAAGGCGGTAGGATGTTACTTTGATGTAATCCTTTGCACTTTGGTAGAAGGTGGAAGCGTACACGCGCTTGATTGTGTTGAGAAGGTCATTCAGCCGCACAAGAGGATTGGGATGAATGTTCGGCAGCATATACGTTTCATACACGCCGGCAAACGGATGATACTGCGAGTCTTCAAGGAGGCTTGACGAACGGACCGCCAGCGGAGTCCGGATAATGTCGAGAAATGCGGCGAGGTTTCCCAGCACTTCCTCCGGGAAACGTTGCGCATCGAGAAAGCGGCGGGTGATCTGCTTGTCGTCATCGCAATCCATGGCAAACCGGCGGAGATTGTTTTCATCGACAAACTGATCGAACACATCCGTACCGAGCACAACAGCAGGCGGGACGTGAATGCGCACTCCTTCAAACCGGTCACGGACATTGTAATCATTTATCAGTGTGTTCACGAACCCGAGTCCTCGCGCTTTGCCGCCCAACGAGCCGCCGCCGATGCGGGCGAAGCTGCTTTCGGGATCGAACGTCTCCTTCGAAAAATCCATGATGATGCCGCGCTGCCTGATGATGCCGTAGGCGTGCAACGAACGGATCAGATCTTCGCGCAACGCCGTCAGGTTGGGGTAGTCGTTCACTTTGCGGGGCCGGAGTTGATGAGCCAGCCAGAATTCGGTGCGAGCCTTCAGCCAGTTGGAAAAGTGATTCCGCTCGGCATGAAAACGAATACTTTGTTCGGGTACGATATGCAGTTGTTCTTCCAGGCTCTTCAGGTCGCTTGCCCTTCCGATTTCGATTCCCTCCGGCGTCCGGAAGATAAAATCGCCGAAGCTGAAATGCTGTACCATGAAGTGACGCAGTTCATTGAGCAGCATCGGCGAGTCTTTCATCACGAATGCAGCCTGGACATCACTTGCCGCACGC
The DNA here is from genome assembly GCA_019637975.1 of Bacteroidota bacterium. NCBI lineage: Bacteria > Pseudomonadati > Bacteroidota > Bacteroidota bacterium. The sequence continues at coordinate 15,410 of JAHBUR010000028.1, forward strand.
TCATTGTCCTTGTTGTGCGAGAGGAGAAGAATCGGCAAGTCGGGCTGCTCGGACTTGACTACCCGGGCAAACTCAATGCCTGCCTGCGAATCCTGCTCGCCGTTGCGGGGAAAATCAACATCCGAAATCACGCCGAGCATGTAGTCACGGTATTCGTCGTAATATTGCCACGCTTCTTCGTATGTGGAACAGAGAAGAATTTTCGGGCGGGCACGCATGCGCAGGAATTTGTGCGTCAGGTTTATTCCTTCGGAAATGAGGCGTTGTGATTGCTTCAGGATTTCCGTGTAGATGTTCGGCAGCATCGAGGAATAGTACTTGACGCTGTCTTCTATGAAGATCACTGTCTGAACGCCGACCATGCGCGTGTCGTGATCGACATTCATCTTATCTTCAAGATACTTGACGATGCCGATGATAATGCGGAAGTCGCCTGTCCAGATGAAAATCTTCTTGAATACCGACGCATCCTGATGGACGAGAAGTTCCTTCAACTCCCGGTTGTCGTGAGCAAGCAACACGATGGGAACGGTAATGCCTTGCTGCCGCGCCATCTTTGCAAAATTGACGGCGTGCATATCGTCGATATGCAGAGTTGTAATAATGAGATCGAAGCGGTTTTCTTCCTTGGCAAGACTGATCGCCTCCGAGCCGCTGGAGACTCTTGTCAGTTCGGGAGAGTGGGAGAGGTTGAAGCCCTGGTATTCGTTGCGAATCAATTCATACAAACGCCCGTCTTCCTCGAACAGATAGAGATCGTACAGGCTGGAGACAAGCAGGATATCGCGGATACGCAGCCGCATCAGATTTTGAAATCCCTGGAAGCGGTTGCCGTAGCCGTGCTCGACCCACAACGGATCGAAGCTGCTTTCTATCTGATCGAATGGATGTTTCGGGGTGGACATTGCCGTTTCTTGTTTGGTGTAGAGACGTTTCCCGAACGTCTCTATTAACGCAGCAGGACAAATTTCTTCGTTTGTGAAAAGTCACCTGCTTGAATGTGGTAGAAATAAACTCCGCTTGAGAGTGCGGACGCGTTGAACTGTGTTCTGTAGTATCCAGGTTGCATCGACTCGTTCACAAGGATTGCTACCTCCCTTCCCACAATATCAAACACTTTGAGAGACACGATGCCAGCTTTTGGTAATGCAAACTCGATTGTAGTCGACGGGTTGAATGGATTTGGATAATTCTGTTCAAGACGAAGATGCGATGGGTAGTCGTTTGATAACATTTTCACCGAGGTAAGGATCTCTGATACGGGTCGTTTCCAAACACCGTCACGATATGTTCCTGCAAAAATCTGTGTATTGCTTACAGCGAGTGAGTGAACAGTGGAATTCGGGAGCCCTGTATTAACCGATGTCCAGCTCACGCCGTTGTTGGTTGAGACGAAGAAACCGCCTGCATTAGTGCCGGCAAAAAGGCCGCCGTAAGAAGAAGTGAGGCTGCGAACTTGTCGGTGGGATGGAAGGCCACTAACCGGGGTCCATGTTGTGCCGTCGTCCGTGGAAAGAAACGCGCCGCCAAGGGTTCCAGCAATGACGTTCTCTCCGGCAACAGCAAGCGCGTAGACCAGGGTGTTCGTTAAACCCGTATTAACAGCAGTCCAACTTGAGCCTTGGTTGCTCGAACGAAAAACTCCGCCCAGCGTTCCCGCAAAAACGTGATTGCTGGAAAAGGCAAAGGCACGGATATTCTGGTTCGTCAGCCCTGTGTTGGCCGCACTCCATTCGGTGCCATTATCTGTCGTAAGAAAAACACCCGCCTCAGTACCCGCAAACAGAGTTATTCCGGAAACACCGAGAGCCCATATATAGCGATTGGGTAAACCGCTGCTGGCGGCAATCCAACTTGTCCCGTTGTTCGTGGAACGAAAGACATAGTGTGTAGCGGCAAAGAGGTTCATGCCGGAAGTGGCGAGTGCGGTCACCCAGTAGTCCGGCAGACCTGTACTCACCTGAATCCAAGAGGATCCACTGTTGGACGAAAGGAAGACTCCGCCACCGTAGCTCGTTGCAAACAAATTTGTGTCAGAGATTGCAAAACTATTTGTCCATGTATTTGACAGCCGGGATTGAGTCCACGAAATACCATTATCGGTCGAAACAAAAGCCCCGCTTCCCTCGGTTCCGGAAAAGAGAATTGTGTCCGATGGTCCGTTGGAGTAGATCGCAAGGGCATTGATTCCAAGGTTGGTCAAGCCGTTATTTACAGCTGTCCAGGTAGTCCCGCTGTTTGTGGAGAAGAACACGCCCCCGTAACGGCTTCCGGCGAAAACATTCGAGCCATAACAAGCGAGAGCGTTAATTGTAAGACCCGTCAAGCCCGTACTTGCCGGAGTCCAACTCAAGCCATTATCGGTCGAAAGAAAAACATCACCGTCAGTAGTTCCGACAAAGAGATTCGCCCCCGAAAAGGAGAAAGCACGTATCTGCTTATTCTGCAACCCGGTGATTTCGCTTGACCAGCTTGAGCCGTTGTCCAGGGAACGAAAAAGGCCTCCCGCCGTTCCCGCAAAAAGATACATATCGAAGACGGCAAGAACCCTTACTGTCATATTGGTTAAGCCATTGTTGATCTGCGTCCAGGTCATTCCGTCGTTGCTCGACCGGAAAGCACCGTTATCTGTTCCGGCAAAGAGGTTCGTCCCGCTGACCAAGAGTGAGTACACAACTGTCCCACTAAGACCTGTACTCGCGTTCGCCCAAGTCGAACCGTTATCGGTTGAGCGATAGACTTCACCAAGGGTTCCCGCAAAAAGACTTGTTCCGCGAACTGCAAGTGAATAGATGTCGTCGGATATCATGCCTGTGCTTCGCCGGATCCAAGACTGTCCGTTATCGGTAGAAAGGAAGATGCCGCCTTGGGAAGTACTCCCGGCATAGATATTTGTTCCGCCCACCATATTGGAAGATGTTGCAACCGCACGAATGTAACCGCCTGCCGGTCCGCCAGTTTGTACCCATTGGGCTTGGATCAATCCTGTATTGATCCAACTTGTAAAAAGCAATATGTAGATTGCGTGCTTCATATGACCCTCCACTTCCGAGAAGTGTCAATAGTAGGCCTCGAATCACTGTAGGGACGTCCGAAAGAACGTCCCTACGGGAAGATTCACACTACACAACCCCCTGATCCATCATCGCATCTGCGACCTTGAGGAAGCCGCCGATGTTCGCGCCGTTCACGTAGTTGCCCGGCGTGCCGAACCGTTCGGCGACGATGACACACGTTGTGTGTATCTCCGTCATGATCATCCTCAGGCGGTTGTCAACTTCCTCACGCGTCCAGGGGAGACGCATGCTGTTCTGCGCCATCTCGAGTCCGGAGGTCGCCACGCCGCCGGCGTTTGCCGCCTTGCCGGGTCCGTACAGGATTCCGGCATCGAGAAACACCTTCACCCCGTCGAGTGTCGTCGGCATGTTTGCCCCCTCGGCAACGCAGTAGATGCCGTTACGCAACAGGTTCTGCGCGTCCTTGCCGTTGATCTCGTTTTGTGTCGCACTCGGGAACGCGCAAGTTGCCTTGTGGTCCCACAGCGGATTGGAGTCGGCTTTCGGGTCTATCTCTTTGTACATGGCACCCTTGTACTTCTCCGCATACTCCTTAATGCGCCCGCGGCGGACATTCTTCAAATCCATAACAAACGCAAGCTTCTCTTTCGTTATTCCCGCTTCATCATAAATGTAACCATTGGAATCGGAAAGTGTTACCGCTTTGCCGCCGAGTTGGTTGATTTTTTCAACTGTAAATTGCGCAACGTTGCCGCTGCCGGAGACGAGGCACGTTTTTCCCTCGAGAGTCTGCTTGCGGGTCCCGAGCATTTCGGCCGCAAAGTACACCGCGCCATAGCCCGTTGCTTCGGGGCGTATGAGCGAGCCGCCCCAGTTCAGACCTTTGCCCGTGAGAACGCCGGTGAATTCGTTTCTCAGTTTCTTGTACATGCCGAACAAGTAGCCGATCTCTCGCCCGCCGACGCCGATGTCACCCGCCGGAACGTCGGTGTCGGGTCCGATGTGACGGAACAACTCCGCCATGAATGCCTGGCAAAAGCGCATCACCTTCAAATCGCTTTTTCCTTTCGGATCGAAATCGGAGCCGCCCTTGCCGCCGCCCATCGGTAGCGTGGTGAGACTGTTCTTGAACACTTGCTCGAAGGCGAGAAACTTGAGAATTCCCTGATTGACGGACGGATGAAACCGCAATCCCCCTTTATAGGGCCCGATTGAGCTGTTCATTTCGATGCGGTATCCGCGATTGATGTGGGTTTCGCCCTGTTCATCAACCCACGGAACACGGAAAGTAATGATGCGTTCGGGTTCGATGATGCGTTCGAGAATTTTCGCCGCCCTGTATTCGGGATGGCGTTCAAGCACGAGCGACAACGACTCGGCCACTTCCTGCACCGCTTGGTGGAACTCCGGTTCTGCCGGATTCTTCGCCTTCACCTCAGCCATCAGGTCTTGCACGTAGGTTGACATACTGTCTCCTTCTGGTGATGTTGTGTGTGATTGTTGATTCAATAAGCGCCACACAGGATTGCTTCGGCGAGTGTGGTGTGTGTTGGTGAGAACTCTCCAAGTGTCCCCTTCTCGTTCAACATCACACAAAGTGAGTTCTCAATACTTTTGCGGAACGTTCCGCTCTCGTCAGGAGAGGGAGGAGGGGTGGGTTTCTATGTGAAAGAACGAGCCGGACTATGTGCCCGGCTTGAGAATGACGCCGATGTTCTTGTGCCCGTTGATCTTCACGGTTATCGGATTTACAAAACGCAAATGCCTTGTGAAGTCAAGCTCTTCTATAGCGGGCTGTTGCGCCAACCACTCCCAATCAATGAAGCCCTGGTGATTGGCGGAGTTGACAGTGAAATAGCCGACACGAAACGATGTAATGTTCTGGAAAAAATGCGAACCCTGCGAGGGCGTAACGCTGAAGTCTTTGAAGCCCGACTCGACAATGGCCGCCGCACCCGAAATCTGATCCCACGTGACGGGAATGCCGAGCCAATGGTCGAGGCTTCCCCAGCGCCCGACGCCGATGAGTACATACGGCCTTTTCTGTTCAAGCAATTTCGTATTAAGTTGACTGACTTCCTGGGCGACGCTGATGCTTTTGCCGCGTTCAAACTTCTCGATATCCACCACAATGACATCGTAGATGTCACGTATCGCTCCGTTGCCCAGCACCTGCTCGCTCTGGCAGATCAAATCGTTGGTGCTGACGGTATCTATTCGCAATTCTTCAGATTCGGCACTGAGCACAAGAGGCCTGATTTGCAGAAACGCAAACTCGTTCGGTTCATGTGTTGTGACATTCATGTTGACGGCGAATTCGATTTCCACATGCGTTCCCATTCCCCACGTTCCCATATCGAGAACGAGATCGAGAATATCGGCAAGCGGAAAGAGCTTGTGCTTCAGAATCGGGGCAAACGTCACGACACGCCTGCCCGGACGCGAGATGCCGTCGTACACTGAATCGTTTTCGGAGGAATAGGTTGACGCGACATAAAAGAGGGTCTCATCGACTTCAGCCGTCTTCACATCGTACAATTGAACAAACTCGTCGGGGGTATGGCCGTTCGATCTGTTGAGGCTTTCCTCAAGATTCAACGCATAAAACTGCTGCTGGGCGTTCTTGAGTGTCTCCTTTGCGGAGAAAAACTGCAGCATGTGTCGCGGATACTTCGGACAAAAACGAACCGTATTGCCGCCATCCACCACAATCTTTCCCAATCCCAACCCCACAAGCACGATGCCGTCGGTCGGTTTTTGGGGAGGAACGGGGTAGAAGTTGTACGATTTTGCGACTCCGGCGAACTCGGGATAGTAGCGCCCGTTGCGCGGCGAACCGACCATCTTCTGGATGATCACGGCCATCTTCTCTTCTTCAAGCCTGTACGCGGTTGCTTTCATGTAATCCCGCGCATGTTTCGAAAACGTCGAAGCATAGACAAGCTTGATCGCCTGCAGCAATTCGGCGAGCCTGACATCAATGCTCGGGTTGTTGTTTGCGATCATGTATGTCTGATATACACCGGCAAACGGCTGGTACTGTGAATCCTCCAGCAGGCTTGACGAACGGACAGCGAGGGGAGTGTGGGTGATTTCGAGAAACTCACGGAGCTTCTGGACAATATCGGAAGGGAAGTGATGGGCACCGGAAAAACGATGCAGAAGTTCATGATCCTCAATGCTGCTGTGGGCGAATCCTTCCAGAGTATTGTCTTCAAGAAACCGGTCAAACACATCCGTGGCAATGACCACCGCCGAAGGCACGTGGATCTCGACGCCGGGAAACTTGTCTCTGATGTTGTAGTTATTGATAAGCGTGTTGATAAATCCCAACCCGCGTGCCTTGCCGCCGAGTGAGCCGCTGCCGATTCGTGCAAAACTGTTCTGCGGGTCGAAAGTGTCCTTGCTGAATTCGGTGATCACGCCCCGCTGCCTGATCTCGCGGTATTTCTGCAGTGAGCTGATCAGCAGTTCCCGCAAACCCTGAACCGATTCAAAATCATCCACCTTCTGGGGCCGGAGCTGTTGGGCAAGCCAGAATTCCGTTCGTGCCTTCAGCCAGTTGGAAAAATGGTTGCGCCGGGCATGGTACACGATGCTCTCGTCGGGAACCACCCGGAGTTGTTCCTCCAACGTGCGCAGGTTGTTCGCACGGCCCACCTCGGCCCCGTCATTCAACTTGAACACAAAATCACCGAAACCGAAGTGGTTGAGCATGTACTCGCTCAGGTCATGCAGAAGAGTGGGGGAACCTTTCAAGAGAAACGAAGCGCCTATTTCCTGCGCGCGTTGGGCATTTTCCGCATTGCTTGATTGGAGAAGAATCGGAATGTCGTCGTGGCGTTCCTTTACCAATCTCGCGAATTCAATCCCCGCATCCGTTTCCTTGATTCCCCCCTTGACGAAATTCACGTCCGAAATGATACCGAGGATAAAATCTTCATACTGCTCGTAGTACGCCTTCGCCTCCTCGAACGTGGTACAGAGCAGAATTTTCGGGCGGGCCCGCATGCGCAGGAACCGGTGCGTGATGTTCACCCCTTCGGTGATGAGCCGTTGCGATTGCTTGAGGATTTCCGTGTAGATGAGCGGGAGATAGACGGAATAGAACTGCACGCTGTCTTCCACGAGGATGATGGATTGCACGCCGACTGTACGCGTGTCGTTCTCGACATTCTCCTTGTCTTCGAGGTATTTGATGATACCGATAAGAAGATGGTAATCCCCCTGCCAGATAAAAATCTTGTCGAATATCGAAATGTCGTGATTGGTAACGAGTTCTTTCCGCTCCCTGTTGTCGTAAGCGAGCAACACAATGGGAATGGTGATGCCGGCTTCCCGTGCCTCCTCAGCAAATCGCGTGACGTGCATATCCTCGATATGCAGTGTGGTGATGATCAGATCAAATTGTTCACCGCTTTGCAGCAACTCGATGGCTTCACTGCCGCTGCTGATATGCGTGATTTCGGGAGGGTGGCTGAGGTTGAGCGTCTGAAATTCCGAGCGGATGAGTTCGTACAACCTGCCGTCTTCTTCGAACAGATAGCTGTCGTACAGACTGGAGACGAGCAAAATATCCCTGATCTTGAACCGCATCAGTTTTTGGAACGTCTTGACGCGTGTTCCCTGGATATCCTCGATATTGAGGCGATCAATCTTGCTCATGCACTGAACTCGATTGTGGTTCGTGGGAGGGTGTTTGTTTGGATGCAAAACAGGCGTATTTCACTGTCTGGACACCTCATCCCTATTGTAAAGTACAGTGAAGAATACGCCTATGGAAAGTTAGCACAATTAGGGGGATTGTGCAACCGGTAAAAAAGGAGCTCACCATCCGGCCACACTTACCGGAATAGCCAATGAAAACAATGGGTATTTAGCTCACTCGTTACCGGCAAAAGGCCTTTGTTGGTGCGTGACGTGCGGGTTTATGGCCGGGATCGACACGGTAGGACCTTTACCTACCGATCGATCTTACCGCTTCATTAGCTCAATCACCTGTTGCAACTGACCTTTTTCAAGAAAATCCGAAGGCTGTTCAGCAATGTATGCGCCCACTTCTCTTCCGGCAACTTGTGCTTTGCCCATTCCCGAACGAGTGTCTGTTCTCAATATCATCACCCGCTCATCGCCTTTGCCGAGCTTCGGCGCACCGTAGAACGCGATATCCATCGACATGGGGAAGCGGACGACAATCTCGGCGCCGTCGGGAATGCCCTTTACACCCTTACTCACCTTCACGATTGCGTCGTGCCATTCGGGGTCATGTTCGGTGATGCGCTTTTGCGTTTCCGGCGGAGATGGCTGAATGCTTGTGACTTTGCCCAGCGCTACGATGTCGGCACTGTCGATGCGGGCTCGAAATTGTGCCTCCATCATCGCCTTGCGGGATGCAAAAAACTGCTTGCGCAGATCATCCTGTGCCGCCGGTGACATCGTTGCAGGAAGAGGCGTATGCCCGATTTCACGAAGGGCAACTCCTTGTCCCAATATCCAACCGTCGGTGTAGAAGAGTGACCGCGTACCCGGCGCCAGACTTGCTTTCAACTCCAGCGTGATTTCTTCTCCTTCCTTGATGGAGATTGCCGAAGGCTGTTGCAGAATCTGATCGACCTTCACAACGCTCGTGGTATTCGAGACAGGAACCTCGGCAAAGCTTGCCGCCCCCGTTTGTGAAATCGTTCCGACAAACACAACACTCGACTTCTTCATCATCTCCTGATCAATCGGCTGCGAGGAAGAGATGTTTTGGACCAGAACGAGCAAGGTCCCGGCGAATAGTGCTGAAAGATGTATTCTATACTGAGAGTTCTTCTTCATCTCTTTTCCTCCTTACCTGACGGGTACACTGAAATAAAAGGGATCGATGGACACGCGGACAGTGCCGCCGCCGTTGTCCAGCAGTCTCTTGTTTGCGAAATCCACATTTCGCTGGTACGTGACGCCGTTCGGGAAATTGTCACGGTCGGGAAAGTTGTTGGCGGAGAACACGCCGCGGAACTCATTGCCGACCGCAACGAGAAAGTTGTAGTCGCCGATGTAGGGGAGAAACACCGGGTTCGGATCGTCGGCAGGAACATTGGCAAGCAGAATATTGTCGAACGTCGCAAAGCCGTCGGTTGATTGTTCAAGCCGGGTTTCCCATCTGCCGTTGCAAGGCGGCACAAGGGTTGCGGTTGTCACGTGTTGATAGAGGAACCCTGCGGTACCGTTGTCCGCAACGGCGACAGATGTGCATGTCGCGTTTCCTACAGTGCGCAAATCACCGGACCAGGTTTGTCCGCGATCGGTTGAGCGGCGAACGTGAAGAGTATAGGTGCTGTTCTGCCCGTCGGCCCATGCAACATAGACAACATTGCTGTTTGTCCGTTGCACGGCAATCGAAAGCGTCGAGCCGATGCGCTCGTTGCCGAGTGTCGGGGAGTTCGACCACGGTATGCGGATTCCCGACACAACAATGCGGCCGGGGAGATTATCCGACGGATCAGTCAAGTCTTGAAACGGTGTCGCCCCGGTTCCGCCGTTATCGTCACGCACCACGACAATATCGCCGAATGCCGTGCTGCTGATGAACGAGCGCCACCCGAAATAGGCAACGTACACGGTGCCATCGTTAGCCACGGCAGGCCGGATCGAGGGCCCGTTCTGTCCTGCGCTGCCCGTGCTGCGCGGTTCGATGCGAACGGCACGAAACGTCGCCCCGCCGTCAAGCGAAACATCAACTGTTGCCGTTTTTCCGTCCGTCACGTTGAAGTCATTGTTGCCGACATAGATGCGTTCGGAGTTGGCGACGGTTGCCGCCTGAATAAACGGCTGGTCGATCTGCGAACGTGAACGTAAGAGTGAGAGTGTTGAGCCGCCTGCAAAGTCATTCGAGGTCAGGACGTTCATCAAAAGGCTTCCCGGCACTTTCAGGATGCCGCTGTACAGGCGCAACGGTGAATGCGTTCCGGCGACCGTGATATCGCTTGTTCCGAATTCTCCGAAGCTCGGTACGGTGAAATTCAGAAACCACGAATCGCCGTTGTTCGTGCTGACATACACCGGCGCGTTGCCGCTTGTCCCGAACGGATTCGGCGTGAATGCCGTCCCCACCATCCGGGCAGGATTCGAGAAATCCACGGCAAGAAACGGCTCGCTATCCTGGCGGGTTTCGCTGCTGAATGCCGCAGGAACCATGTTGACGAGCTTCACGCCGCTAAAGGGAGTGTGTGCAGGAGGCGGACAACTGCTGCAGGCGGCGAAGAATACGGCGAGCAAAGCAACGAGGGATGCAGAGATGACTCTCTTCATGGAACCTCCTTGTTGGTGAAGTGAGTGGACGGGGTATCATAAGGATTTTTGGTGAGAAAGTCGCAAGCGGAATTTGTTCAGGATATATCCAACCCCTTCAGGGTTGCGGATTGTTGTGCCGTTGTTTTTAACCGGGGACTTCGTCCCCCGGCTATAATATCCGACCCCCTTGGGGTCATATCGACCACATGTAGAACGATTCTCTGAATCGTTCCTTTCTGCTCGATCCCCGAGGGGTCAGCTACTGTCGCTTGCAGATCGATTCTCCGAATCGTTCCCATGCAACCTGACCCCGAAGGGGTCAGATACTACAGGCAGGGGCGAAGCCCCTGCAAAAGATGATAAGGTGGATGCACTCACCCTGAAGGGGTGAGATACCAAACGCCGCACAAGACCATGCGCGGCGCAACAACATATCCAACCCCTTCAGGGTTGCGGATTGTTGTGTGGTGTTTGTTACCGGGGACTTCGTCCCCGGCTATAATATCCGACCCCGTCGGGGTCGGTGTAGAACAATTCGCCGAATCGTTCGCATTAGCATGACCCCAAAGGGGTCAGATATTACAGGCAGGGGCGAAGCCCCTGCAAAAGGTCACAAAGGTAATTCCTTCACCCTGAAGGGGTGAGATTGTCATGTCAATCCCATACATACCGCTCATCAAATTCCATCTCATATTCTCTCAACAATGCACGGTACTCATCTTGAAAAGTTGTTCGGCGATGATGTTCCTCTTGATTGCGTATGTAGTCAACAATGTGATTGATTTCTCCGCGACCGACAGAAAAAACGCCGTAGCCGTTTTGCCACGAGAACTTCCGCAACGTTGTTTTTTTCGTCTTTGCCCATTTGGATGATTGAACCTTGAGTTCCTGGATCAGGTTCGCAAGTGCCATTGTCCGGGAAAGTGAGCAGAGTAAGTGTACGTGATCGGCCACGCCTCCAATACACAGGACTGCGCAGCCACACGCTTTGGAAGTTCCTCCGAGGTATGCATGCAGTTCCGACCGAAAGTCCTTGTCGCCGAGGAACGGATATCGATCTTTCGTGGAAAACACGATGTGAACAAGTACATTGGCAAGCGATTGAGGCATGTCGAATCTCCAGTAGGTTCGTGTATCCAACCCCTTCAGGGTTGCAGATGGTTGTGTGGTGTTTGTTACCGGGGACTTCGTCCCCGGCTATAATATCTGACCCCGTTGGGGTCATATCGACCACATGTAGAACGATTCAATGAATCGTTCTGACCCCAAAGGGGTCAGATACTATAGGCAGGGGCGAAGCCCCTGCAAAAGATCACAAGATGGATCCCTTCACCCTGAAGGGGTGAGATACCAAACGCCCTTACAAAACCCCGCCCGGCACAACCCCTTTACGAAACTGCGCAACTTGCGCATCCGCGAACGGCTTCGAAAACAACGACGCCTCTTCCGCATACGCCCTGAACAAATGCAAAATGTAATGCATCCGCTGGCGTAAATCCGCCCAATCCCTCGCGCCGCAATCGCTGGTTCCCGCCGGACACGTCTCATACTCGCGAAGAAAACCGGCAAGAACCGGATGCGGCGTTCCGGCGAACACAGGCGGCACGGGCGCATCAAGATTCTTCCCGAGCGCCAACACAACATCCGGCAACCTCAACACCATCATCGCCTCGGTGACAATCTCGCGTGTAATCTTCACCGCGGCATTTCTAATCCGTGCCGCCAACCACCCGATTGCCGCGGCTGAAGGCTTACGGATCCACTCGTACCACCGCTCGGCACCCGGAATCAACTTGTGCAACACACGACCGCCAAGATCCTCCGCCGTCACCAACGGTGCATCGATTGCTTCGGCGATTTGCGGCTGCAAACGCGTCTGTTCGTGCAGCCCGATTTTCAGATTCGCCAGAAGCATCCACGCAGCCCGGGCGGCGGGATCGCTCTCGTACCTCTGCCAAGGTATTAGGCGAGGATCCATATGCTCCTCCTCCCTTGGAACGAACACGAGATCACTAGGGGAAAGCACTATTACCTTATGCTCAGGCAACGCATCCGCAAGCGGAGACCTATTGGCAAGTCGATTGATCGCATCAAGCAGGGGTAAAGTGAACATTTGCTTTCTTTCCGTTGTTCCAAGATGTTCATAGATGACGAAGTAAAGATTGCTACCCTTGTCGACTTCTACTAACCTGCCTTTGAACTCCTCTTTATTGCCTACTTCCTCATAGATTGTAACTTTCTTAATTGGTCTTCCTCCGTTCTTCTTTTCTAACATCTCAAGCCCTTCTCCTTGGAAAGCCTCCTCGGGTTTGTCCTTATGCGCTTTCAAATGTGCATGCAGTATTCTAGCGAGAAGAGACTTCTCTGCATATGGAATTTTGTCGATCTTGTCGTGCGTAAATGATTTGTCTATGGCAACTCTCTTAGCCGCGTATGCTACGAACTCTGCGACTCTCACAGTTACAATCGCCTTTCCTTTCGAGTTTGTGAGGGGTACTTTTTTCAGTGCTCGTTTAATTGCTTCGAGATCGGCACCATGTTGCTTAATAACTTCTTTGATTTGAATTCGAGCATCCTTGTCATAAACGTAAGAAGACGTTTTCGCATCGATTGTACCCACCGCTTTTTGGCGCAAAATTTCAAGCTCAATTGCTCGCAGGGGCTTGACCTCTCTTATCTGTTTTAAGTATATGATGCCCAGCGGCTCTTTGAACATTGATTTGCGGATTGCCAGCCATTTCGCTGTAGCATCTTGCGGAGGAGTCTGCTCCACAAGTTCCTTCACCCATTCTCCCTTGGGATTTTGTACCCACTTCAAATAGCGATTGTCGGGCCTTGTTACCAGCCTATTGTTTGACTTGACGGAGCAAACCACTTCGTTTAGTTTATCTTTTGCGTCCTTTGCAAAGGCAGGCCACGGCAAAGCAAAGCCGCTGATCTTACGCTTCACGAGCCTAAGCTTTATCTCTCTCAGTTCATTCTTGCTGTCAACGGCATTCAATGAATTTAAATATCGGATGTGCTCCCGTGTTGTGGTTGCCACGATCAATGCATCTAATGCGTGATGTCGGTGGTCAATACGTTTCTCGTTTAGTCGAGGATTTTCCGGCACATTGTAGTGAAACTTGTTTGCATCCTTTTCATCCCGGAAGATCAGTTTCTTTCCAGTGATTTTTTCCAATCTCTCAAACCGGGGCCTGAGTAGCTCTTTCCAAACTCGATTGAGTCCCCATTGCGCTCTGAGATCTCCGGTTATACTTCCAATTGTAAACACCAAGCCTTCCTTATCTCTTGCAATTGGATAAAGCAATTCGTTTAGCTTTCTACTGATATATCGGGTGTCGTTGATTTGGCGCGAGATGAATTCGTCAGGAACGTCCTCCCGCAGCAGGTTTGCTCGTTTCCTCCCTCGGAAAGTTTTTTTGCAGTGCTCAACATAGGCCTCTTCCTCCAAGATTGTATATTCGATGCCGCCTATTCTTAGTGTCTGCCCGCTGAATTGTCGGATGAAATGCCGGGCAAGTTTATTACCCTTGTATGGCTCGGGGTTAAGAGCGACCTCGCAGATCACAAGATTCTCAAAGGAGTCGTCCTTTAGCTTTGACTGCGGTATGATATGCTCTACCTGGTATTCATGCGTGAAAAGTTTGCTAATGGGAATGACTTTGCCGGTGTAAGGGGATATGCACTTCTGGCTCAACCATAACGCATATTTCCGAATCTCTCTTCCCGTTGGTGTTCTTTTTCTGTCGTCAGTCCGGAAGAACTCAAAGAGCTCCTTGCGTCTTTCATCATCAATATTGTTCTCGCCAAGGCTCTTCCAGATTCGGAACTTCTCAATATCAGCCGGTGATTCAGGGTTTGGGTCCACTTCAAAGTGCGACGTGACTTTTTGGTGATCCGAATATTCTTCAAAATCTCCGTTCATCAATTCATAGAGCAATTGCTTGATCCGTTGCTTCTCCGAGAAATTGGCACTGTTCCTCTCTGCGATTCTACTTCGTTCTTCTGCATTCTTCTTTAGGTCTCGGGCAAGCTCAATGTGAATTTCATCAGGTCGCCCGTACTGCTTCCAGACATCTTTGACCAACCGTAATGTTTCCCGGACAATCTGCTCGACAATGGGATTGCGCAAGCTATTGTGTGGGACGAGTTTCATGACATCTATTTGCTGATATCCGCCATTGTCTGAGTATTTCTCATTCGATTCTCGCTCGGAGTGTCTTCCATAGACAACGTAACATGCCATCCAAACCGGCAGGCCTTGAAATTGCTCTCGCTCTCGAAATTGCCTCTTTTCAATAAACTCTCCGGTTTTCTTATCGATTTCAAAGTCCCATCCGTTGCTTCGAATATCTTCTATCCGTTCCCGCGTCTGCGCTGGAATAGCTTCCCAACTCCATTTGGCGCCACAGCGCATAACGGTCAACAATTTATTGATTGCCTTGGATGATAGCGCAGCATATTTCTTTGGCAGTTCAGGAAGTTTTGCCAAGTCATCGATGACTGCCGGGGGCAAGTTGAAATCATGTTTTGGATTTCCGAGAGCTGACCTTATGCCCTTGTCCGAGATCTCCTTTTTTGACGAGCTTATTGAGTAGATGATATGCCATAACTTGTAGAATTTGATCTTATCGGCAAGTAGTTTACTTCCTTCCTCGTCAAAGCCATGTTTTTTGAACACTCGTCTGAACTGTTGCTTTGTTTCATTTCCCTTGAGTGCTTTTCGGTAGGGCGTAATGAGATTGATCGTATGTGTTTCTTCTGAAAGTGCCTTCTCATGTCGACATTCATTTAACTTCTTGAAAATGTCACTTTGGTCGATTTCAGAAGAGGAGTCAAATAGATCAAAGAGAACCCCTTTGGTGCTTTCATCAATGAAGTCCTTTGTAACATCCACATCAAACTGCGGTCGGCCGTCTACGAGTCTTTCTTTCTGGATTATGCGCAGGTTGTGGATGTCTTGCCAAATGCGGAACTCTTGAAACTCAGGGCTTGAAATAGGGGCCACCTTGACCCGTGACTTCCGTTCATTGCCGGCTTTCTTGTATGTGTGATACTCGAATTGACATCCGCCTACAAGTTTCTTCTGTGATCTCAACTCGCGCTGATAATAGATAATGTCATTAGCAAAAACATGAAAGAGATCATGGGACAGTATGTCCTTCAGCTTCTCCTTTTTCTCTCGTGTTTGAGTCGGATACAGTACTTGGGCGATTTGGTAGAGCTTGGATTTGTCCTTGAGTTCCGGCAAAAAAGCCTCTGCTTGTTTGTCCCATATGGCCTTAAGTTCCTTTTCATATTTTTCTCTTCGAACTGCAGTTTGCCGTATGCGATAATTCTTATCCTCAACCAGTTTGCCCAAGAAAAACTCCCCCGGGTGTTTCTGTTCGGCATCAATCTGGTTATCTAACGCAACCATTGCAAGTTCCCAATCACCTTCTTGTGGTGTTTGCGGCTTAAGTTGGGTTAGCTTGCCCTTCTTGTCTACCTTTTGGGTGACGACAAGCTTGAATTCTTTGCCTTCCCACTCGGGCTTCTTTTTTCTCTTTTCAACCCAAGGTTCTAGTCTAGGGTCAGAGGCAGTTATTGTAAATGAGAAATTGCCTTTGCTGTCTGTCTCTTTGCCATCCTGCTTGACGGATTTGATTTTGCTTATTGAAACAAACTTGGTTTCGAGCGCTTCACCTTTCCCCTCGGCATATTCTGGTGAATGACCGGCCTTGATCCTCTCATGGACCTTTATGAACTCATCATAGCTTAGTACAGTTGTCTCGCGGAGATCCTTTCTACTGCTTTTGAATCCACGCCTCTGGTTCATCATGTACAGTATTCGGGCAAGTTCTTTCAGCGTAATCTTCTTTGAAAGCGCTTTCTTGCGAAGATAGTATACGATCCAATCGGGCGAAATCGGTAGTGTGCCATCTTTCTTTCTCTTGATCCCAAACTCACTTAGTGCTTCATCAATTGTGGTTTCGTCGAAGGGCAGATAGTTATTAATATGGAACTTATAGTTGGGGTCTTCTTCCATTCTCTGCTTAAAGTCCTCAGGAAAGTCATCCGGTACCCATCCTAAGACCTTGAAGACTTCTATGAGTCTTGCTCGTCGAAGGGTGTAGCGATGTTTCAGTCGGCGGGCGCTCCGGGCTTTTGTTCTTGCCGCCGCTTTGGTCACTACCATTCCGCCGCATTCGAACTTTTGCAGCATTTCTCCATCCACAGGGATAATTCTGCTGCCCAGCCATTCGATCTTTCCTTCCTTTCCATACTGGTCGAGTGAACCAATCTTTACCAAAGCGCCACCAATGGAATTTGTTCCCAAGTCGAGGCCCAAGACAGTTTTCATTTTTTCTCCTTGCATTTATGAAGGGACAACACTATCTTTCCTCCGAAGCAAACTACAATAAGGATTATTCCGTAGCGAAGCTTCGGCTTCAACAGGTTCGCCCTCGTCCTTTAACGGGGGCATTTTTGTTTTCTGGTGCCCCGGTTCTTCCGGGGCTTTTTGTTTCTATCCGTTATGCAAACATCGACAGACCGCCCCTGACGCAGTTGTCTTGGTCCAATTAAGTGGGGAGTAATATTTCTCGCGTCCCGGTGCCTTGCACTGCCCATAGGCAAGTTCAACAATCAGTGTTCAAGTACACCCCGCATAGGACACAGCGGGGCAACGTAATCAAGTATAAATATATACGCCCCCTCACTCCGCCCTGTGTGCATGTTCCTGGTCATGCAAACCGTGAGGGGACAGATAACGTCTGCCCTGTCCGTAGTAAGTGTAGCAAATGCGATTGGTATTTGCAAGCGGAATTATGGAGAGTCAAGCATCAGCCGTTTCCGGCCTGTGGCGTTAACCCTTTTTGCTGTTTTGATCTATGTCGTCGAAATCGTCGGGAGTGAGGGTGGGGACGATCTATCGAAGCGTTTGGATTTCGGCAGACAGCCGATTTACACTCGGCCGAAATCCACGGCCGTGCGTGGGAGATGGATTGGCGTGTCATCCGTTCCGACGAAGTCGGAACGAGATCTCGTTCCCAAAGGGAACGGACGATTTCGACATACATTTTGCCGCAACAATCAAAATAGGATTGAGCGGCATCCCGCTTTGCCGGACTTTCGTCCATTTTTCGCTTTCCAGAATCTCGCTTCAGGCGAATCCTGAGAGCGGACTTTTCTAAAGAAATGGACAACAAGAAGCCCAGCAACATCAATCGCTGAAATCGCCTTTCACCTTGGGCGTCACGGACCACTCCGTGACGCTACTATGTTGACCCTTTCTTTAGGAAAGAAAGGGTCGAAAGAAACGTGCATTGAAATCGTAACGCACGGCTCAGAGAAGTCAGGCTCTGGATGAAGACGATTTCAGTTTGAGAAGCAACTGAAATCGTAAGCACGGTTGTTTCCGGCGCGCATGCCGACGATTTCAATGCGAGGTTCAACGAAGCTCCGCACGACAATCATTGACCATGTGTCGTCGAAATCGTCGGCTCTGCGGGAAGGGGAATCAATCGGAGGGTTTAAGTTTCGGCACCCGGGATTCATCACCGCCGAAACTTACGGCCTGTGCGGTGGCGATTGTCCGAAGGACCCCCTTCGGGGATTCCGAAAGGGTATCCGTTCCGACGTAGTCGGAACGAGATCTCGTTCCCAAAGGGAACGGACGATTTAGACAAGTTCTCTCCCGCATCAATTCAAATTCTGATTGAGCGGGATCCCGCTTCGGCGGATTTGGTACTTTCTCTTCCAAGGAGAAAGTACATCGGGCCGTGACATCCGTGTGCAAATCCGCGTTAACACACCCCGTCACGCCTCCGCCAAACAGACGGCGGACAGGTCGGCGTGACACCCCTCTCAAGAGGGGAGTATGTGTTCAGCGCAGAAAAAGAATCACTGATTGACGCACTCCCCTCTGTGCGTTAGCTCGCGCGTAAGCGAGAGGGGAGACGGAGGGGTGTGTTATCATGCGATCACAGAAAAAGAAAACCACGCCTGCGATCTACAATACTGTGTCGTCGAAATCGTCGGGGCCGTGAGCGTGGGGACGATCCATCGAAGCGTTTGGATTTCGGCAGACAGCCGATTTACACTCGGCCGAAATCCACGGGCCGTGCGTGGGAGATGGATCGGGGGCTTACGATTTCGACAGGGTTTTGCCGCAACAATCCAAAACAGAATTGTGCGGCATCCCGCTCTGCGGGACTTTGGTTACTTTTTCCGCTTTTTGAATCCGCATTGAGCGGAATCCAAAGAGCGGGGCTTCGCCCACAAAGAAAGTAACACACAACCCTGCCGTGACACCCCTCCCTTTCACTCACTTCACTCTGTGCAAATCCGAACAATCCGTGTCATCAGCGTTCGATATCACCCGGGTTCCAGAATCCGGCCCTGCGAACTGTAGAGCGAGTCTCCGACTCGCTCATTGTAGAGCCAAACTGGAGTTTGGCTCTACAAGTTTCTCTCGCGTGTGTGAACCAATCTGTGCAAATCCGAACAATCCGTGTCATCTGCGTTCTATCTTCTCACCCGAACTGCTCAGCCACCCTGTTTTGCCGCGGCCAGCGCCTTCAACCGCTTCATCTCTTCACCCACAATCGTGTTGAAAACCGATTTCCCTTCGGTACGAGCCTGCTCCTCGTATGCGGCGCGGAGCTGCGGATTGCGTATCGCCTGCTTGGCGTACTGTACCGCTGCGCGAAATTGGTCAACTGACTCTTTTTGTTCAACACTCAGCTTGCGCTTGCTGAAATCAGGGCATTTGGATAGATACACCTTGCCGTTTCTCCGCTTATACACCCATCCGCCCGACTTGCCGCTAAGTCCTTGAAACATCGCATGTAGCTGAACCGTTGCCATATCTTCGCTCCTTTATACGTGGCTCTGATCTTCTCCGCTTCTGCTCCGCATCTCCTCCGCTTCCGGGTTATAGCTGAACCATTGCAGAATTTGTGCCAGTACGTGGGCGGCAGCGCCTCTATATTTTGTGAGAATCAGGACAATCCGTCTCATCTGTGTTCCATTTCCTTGTTCTCACCTGGGAACATCGCACCGGCCAAAAAGAAACGGCCCTCTCTGAATAGAAAGGGCCGCAATCCGTAATCCGAAATCGCCAATCCGGAATCTACACCAATCCCTGATCCAGACAGTTGAGGCCATACTGTTCTGGCTCATCTCAAGGCCGGAGGTTGCCACGCCGCCTTCATTGGATGCTTTGCCGGGCCTAAGAGGTTGTTACTCCTTTATCTCGATCACTCTTGTTTCAATTCTTGACCCACCCTCTGCCGTAATCTCACGAGTACTGATCGAGTACAACACCCATCCCGAAGGACCGTGAATTTGTGTGGCAGTCCGATCTTCGATGCTCACCGGCGGAATAGACTCCCGCGTGGGGGGCGTTAATCCTGACGTCTCTGCAGCCTTCTTCAAGAACTCGTACGAAGCATTCGTTGCCTGGTCCGAGTCAACCGTCATCCAGACCCGGAGTATCGCCTCTTCATACTCCTCGTCTATCTCCTCCAATAATACCGTCATTTCGGCGTCGAACGGTTCGCCTCCGAATATGTTGGGCAATTGCGTCTTGCCGGAGTATTCAAGGTCGAGTTTGTACCTGCCGCCGTGAAACGTGTAGAATTGCTGTATTTCCTTGATGGCCGCGGATTCTATCGCCTCCTTTGACGAGAACATTGCGACCATATTTGCTATGAGCTCTCCTCCATTCGGGACGGGAGGGAGATCGGAGGTAATGAGCTGAACACTTCTGTGCATGAAGTCTCGAACCTCTTGCCAATTCGCCACCTCGAGAAATCCTCCGAATTCGTCGGTGCGGATCACGACCTTCATATTCTCCGACGCGGAGGCGAGTTTCTTGAGCAGTTGATTGTTGCCTTCCACGGAAAAATTCTTGTACAGCCACTCGATTGTATAAGAACTCGCCGTCGAATCTGCTACGGTGATTTCAACGTCGTATGACGACTGATCGCGGGAGGTGGTATCCCCGCTTTGTATCCTGAATGTTTGCTCTGTGATGGAGTATGTCTCCTTGTCTCCCCTGTTCCAGTATCCGATGACCTGCACAGTTGAATCGGCTCGATTGATTTGTGCGTGACCGGTTAGCGTGAGGAGAGATGCAAGAATGATGGCGCTGCCTGTTCTCATTGGTATTCTGCCGATTGGTTGTGAGTTCCTCGGAAACCTGTGGCCGTTACTTTGCTTTCTGACGTTCCCGGCATGCAACAGACGGTGGGTTTACATTGCGTGTCCTTTCGAGTCGGGAGATGTGTGGAAGAGTGTTTTCGTCTCACGCACGGGAGAAACGAAAAAGGACGAGGGGTCTGCCTCGTCCTTTTGTTGTTTGTTGCTACACCAATCCCTGATCCATCATGGAATTTGCCACTTTCAGGAATCCGGCGATGTTGGCACCGTTCACGTAGTTGCCGGGTGTGCCGTACTGTGCCGCAGTTTCCACGCACATGTTGTGAATGCTGCTCATGATTTCGTGAAGCCGTCTGTCCACTTCCTCGGCGGGCCAGTTGAGCCGCATGCTGTTCTGACTCATCTCCAGTCCGGAGGTTGCCACGCCGCCTGCATTGGACGCTTTGCCGGGTGAGTAGAGGATCTTCGCCTCTTCGAACACTTTCACTCCTGCAAGTGTCGTCGGCATATTGGCGCCTTCACACACGCAGATGCAGCCGTTCTTTACGAGTTCGCGGGCATCGTTTTCGTCGAGTTCGTTTTGCGTAGCGCAGGGCATTGCCACATCAACAGCGATGCTCCATGGCCGCTTGCCAGCATGGAACGGCACCTTGAACTTATCGGCATAGGGCTTCACCGCGTCCATTGCGCTGGCGCGGAGTTCCAGCATGTAGTCGATCTTCTCACCCTTCACACCGTTTTCATCGTAGATGAAGCCGTCGGGACCGGAGAGTGTAACCACTTTGCCGCCGAGTTGAGTCACCTTCTTTGCTGCGCCCCAGGCGACGTTGCCGAATCCTGAGATTGCAACCCGCTTTCCATCGAACGCCATCCCTTTCGTCTTCAACATTTCTTCGGCGAAGTATGTTGCGCCGAATCCGGTTGCCTCCGGTCGGACAAGCGAGCCTCCCCAGTTCAGTCCCTTTCCGGTAAGAACTCCGCCGAACTCGCGGGTCAAACGTTTGTACTGCCCGAAGAGGAATCCGATCTCCCGTCCGCCAACGCCTATGTCGCCTGCAGGTACGTCAACATCCGGCCCGATATGGCGGAAGAGTTCGGTCATGAAGCTCTGGCAGAACCGCATCACTTCGCTGTCGCTTTTGCCTTTAGGGTCGAAATCCGAACCGCCTTTTCCTCCGCCCATCGGCAGTGAGGTAAGGCTGTTCTTGAACACCTGCTCGAACGCAAGAAACTTCAGGATGCCGAGCGTGACGGAGGGGTGGAAGCGCAGCCCGCCTTTATACGGCCCGATGGCGCTGTTCATTTGAATGCGGAAGCCCCGGTTAATGTGAAACTCCCCCTGATCGTCCTGCCAGGGAACACGGAACATCACCACGCGTTCGGGTTCCACCATGCGTTCCAGGATTCTGGCCGACCGGTACTCGGGATGCCGGTTCAGCACCAACTCCAGCGATTCTGCCACTTCCTGAACAGCCTGATGGAACTCGGGTTCAGCGGGATTTTTCGCCTTTACTTGTGCGATGAGATTCTTTACATAGTCTGACATGCTTTGCCTCTTGATTGAATAATGTTTGGAATTGTGAAGCGAATTCGCGCAGTTCGCAATGCGGTAAGAACGGAGTGTAAAAATAGCCTGATTAAAAGTAGGAAAGTCCGGCTGCATTTGCAAGATGACAAAAAGGTGTTGAAATCGGGCCAAAACCGGAGGAGCAGCGGCAGTTTGCGGACTTGACTTCGGACATGGAGAATCCTATCTTACCCACCCAAACGGATACGATGTCTCTTCGTATCGACGCATATTACGTTCCCTTCCGGGGAATTCATCGCTTTCGAAATCGCTGTATCCGAACCGGCTGTCTTTCACAAACCAACCACAAGGAGGAGTCAGATGAAAAGCTACGCAAATCCCCAGATGCTCGTCTCAACGGAATGGGTCGCCGAACATATGCGAGATCCGAATCTCGTCATCGCCGAAGTCGACGTCGATACGGCTGCGTACAGCGAAGGGCACATTTCCGGTGCCGTGGGCTGGAACTGGCAAACACAACTCTGCGACACGGTGCAGCGCGACATCATCAGCAGAACTGCGCTCGAGGAACTCCTCGGTTCTTCAGGAATTTCCAATGACACAACCGTGATTCTGTACGGCGACAACAACAACTGGTTTGCGGCGTGGGCATTGTGGCAGTTGAAGATGTACGGGCACAAGGATGTTCGTATCATGAACGGGGGAAGAAAGAAATGGCTGGCCGAAGGACGTGAACTGGCGAAGGACGTGCCGTCGCCGAAGCGTGCGGCGTACAAAGTTGCGGGCTTCCACGAAAAATACCGTGCGATGATGAATCAGGTGCAGAAAGCGATGGAAATGAAGAACGTCGTGCTTGTCGATGTCCGCTCGAATGATGAGTTCACGGGAAAGATTCTCTCGCCCCCCGGTCTGCCGGAAACATGCCAGCGCGGCGGGCATATTCCGGGCGCGAAGAACATTCCGTGGGCACAGGCCTGCAACGACGACGGCACATTCAAGAGTGCCGACGAACTTGAAGCTCTGTACAGCAGCAAAGGCGTTACGCGTGAGAAGCCCGTCATTGCCTACTGTCGCATCGGCGAGAGATCAAGTCATACGTGGTTTGTGTTGAACGAACTGTTAGGCTATCCCAACGTCTCCAACTACGACGGCTCGTGGACGGAATGGGGAAATCTCGTCGGGGCGCCTGTTGAGAAGGGAGCGTAAGAACGTGAAAGCAGAAGAGTTCGCAACCGAAAAGCAACTACTCAACGGGATCGATCTTGAACTGACAACATACAGAATCGGCGATGAGTATTACTGTCACGTTTCGAACCTGAATCCCGGCGCCACGATTGCGCGTGCCGGAGGAAAAAGCCGAGACGAGGCCGTCCATCTTGCGCTTGAAAGGGTAAAGCAGCGGCTGTAATCGAACGCACGGAAACCGTGAAAGAGGCGGGGACTCTCCCCGCCTTTTTTGTGCCAATGGATTAAGAAGAATTAAGTGTAACTTAATTCGGCTACAGGGGATTTCGTGTATCTTTTTTACGCCTCAGGTAACTATCCCCTTACAACAATACAGGAGAAACCCCGATGAGAATCATTTCCGCTATGCTGGTTGCATTGTTCGTTCTAACCTTTATCGGTTGCGGACCGACGGAAGAGCAGAAGAAGATGGTTGCAGATCTCACAACTGAAGTAACGACCATGGTGAATGATGCGACATCATCGCTCGGAAACCTCGACAACGTGGCCGGCGAAATTACAACAGCCATTTCCGGTGCGCAGGAACTCTCAACACAATTCCCCAAGGAAGCAGGCACAATTACCGACGCGGTTACAAAATTGACTGCCGCAAAAGACCGGCTGACCGGCGTGAAGGATAATGTGAGCGCCTGGATCCAGAACTACAAGACGCCCGATCTTGCTACCATGAAGTTTGATGAGGTTATTTCCAAGCTCAAGACAAGCAAGGATGAGTTGACGACGGCCACCTCGGAGATTCAGGGCGCCCTCGGAGCGGCACAAACGGCGTTGGGCGATTACAAGGGTATCGCCGACGGATTGTTAGCAAAAGCAAGGCCCAGAGGTAAGTAAACTGAACCGTTGAACGTGCAGAGGAAGTAAAGCGATTCCCTCTCCCCGTAACAGGGGGGAGGGTTTTTTATTGGGGGATTGAAGCTTGTTTCGCTATTCCGTTTCTTGTAGTACCAACCCGACTACCACACAACGAATCCAACATGTTCAGTGCATGGCGTACAGCCTTTCGCAATCCCGCTTTCCGGCTGCAATTCATGATTTCCGTGATTCTGCTTGTTGTCATGCTGAACGCATTCACGCGCTTTCTTGAATGGGTGGAGTTGCGTGACGGAGCCGTGTTGCCCGACCCGCTTCTGGAAATGATACCACCGAGGGATTTTACGTGGGTAACGTTCGGGATAATTTATGCCGGACTTCTGCTTGCTATCGTCTATCTCGCGAACAGCCCCGAACGCCTTCTGCTTGCGGTTCAGGCGTACATGCTGATGTTGGCTGTGAGGGCGTTCATGATGTACCTGACTCCTCTGAACCCGTCGCCGGGCCTGATTGTCTTGCGGGACCCTCTCGTGGAATTTGCAGGTGACGGCAATGCCCCCACGAAAGATCTCTTCTTCTCGGGACACACGTCAACGATGTTTCTGCTTTCGCTGGTTATTTCCCGCAAATGGGTGAGACGTGTCTATCTTCTCTTCACGATTGTTGTTGCGGTGTGTGTGGTGTGGCAGCACGTTCATTACGTGATCGACGTGCTGGTGGCGCCGTTTGTTGCGTTTGTCTGCTACCGGATGGCGCGCCAGTTTCAACAGAAGACTCTCGGCGAACCGGCTTCTTGATTTACGGCAGACTATGTTGTGCTTCTGCGGAGCGTATTCGGCAATTCGTCGGAATCGTCCTGCTTGCGGGAAACTCCCTCGCGCTTCAAGAGTTCGCCGCATTGCCGGATTGCGTCGATCAGTCCTTCGGCGGGTTTTCCCGAGCGGATTCCCTGTACAATCGTCTTCACAATTCCATCCCATTCTTCCTGCTTCACGTTGGCATTGATCCCCGAGTCACCAAGGATCACGACTTCGTGCTCAAGCAGGCTGAGGAAAATCAATATGCCGGTACGGTCGCGGGTGTTGAACACCTCCTCGGTCAGGAACGCCCCGGCAGCCCGTTGTCGCGCACGCCGGTCCATCTCCTCTCTTCCTGCAAACAATCTTCTGACCGGCTCTGAAAAGCGCGCAAGCAAAGCCCCGATGGCTCCGGCTCCGAGCGTCACGAAGGCAATGTGCATCATCTCAAACGGCTGCCACGACGCCGAGAAGTTGTGAAAGAGAACGAATACCGTCAACGCGCAGGCCCCCACAGCGGCTCCGGCGCGCCACATCGCTTCGTCGTACGTGTCGCTCATGTGGACAACATAGGGCACGATCTCGCCCGAGGTTTCCTGCTCGGCGGATTTCACCGCCTCTTCGATTCGCTTCAAATCTTCCGCGGAAAAGTACTTTTCAAAGCTGGCCGGCATAGGTTTCCTTTGTTAGATGATAGTCAGATACTCAGACTCTTCCTTTCAAGACAAACAGGAGTTGTCCTTCGGGTGCCTGGAGAATGGCTCCTTCTGTTGTTCCGGACGCATCCTTCAGCTCGCGGAGGTTCCGGAATGAATCATACTTGAGGAGTTGAACTCTCTCATATACATCTGTAGCGTAGTAGGTCAACGCCGGGGTTGTGAACGACGATGTTTGATGAAAGCCAACCGTCATCACGCCATCGGCCATGATGGCCCACGGGTACGGCTTCTCTCCGCGGTTGAGAAGCGTGAAATCAAATTGTTCCCAGAAGTCAACACTTGAGCCGAGATTCTCCGTGTTTATACTGAGTTCGCCAAACGTTCCCAGTCTGCAGCGCAGATCCCCGTCAGGTTTCGGCATCTCCGCATCATTGTGATGCATCAGCATAATCAGAAACTCGCTCGGATCGGCGATCGTACTCTGCACGCGGTGGCCATCCTTGCTTGTCTGCTGCCCCGGCCTGATTCCGAGGCGCATGAGTTCAAGAACCTTGTCCTGCATGTGGTTCGAGAAATAATGCAGGGCAGGAGACACAAACGAGAATTGGTACAAATGAATGTTTACAGACCCGTCTGTGAACAGCGCCCACGGATGCGGTTCGTTGTTCCCGTACAGAATTTTGAAACCCAGCAGCTCATAGAAGCGCGATGATTCCTGCAAGTCGGTGACGGAAATCGAAATATGAGCGTAGTTGCCAAGCTTGATTGTGTGCATTCTGAAACTTACCTCTTTTGAGCGACAAACGCGATCCAGGGGCTCAAGTGCGGCATTTTGCGCAACCCCATCTGCTCTTCCAAACGCGCAAGTTGCGGTATGAGGAAGAAGTCACTCTTGCGCTGGAACGGGAGCCAGCACATGCCTTCTTCATGTATGACGGAAAGACCCCGATGCTCCATTTGATTTTTCCAATCGGTATACGCATTTGTATAGAGATAACGTTTGTCGAAAGTCGCGTTTCGCTCACGGTCGATTGTATGAATGATTTTGGCGGCGACAGAGCGGATCGAGTTTTTGTTTTGTGCAACTCCGATGACTACACCTCCGGGACGCAGTATGCGGGTTGCCTCCGGCAGGAACCATCCCGAGTTGATTACGGGAAATACTTCGATACACAACATCAACCCGACGGTTTCCGGCGCACAGGGCAGCGTTGTAGACTCGGGCGAAACGTGAATACACGTTGCCGAAGGTACCCGTTGCCTGCACAGAGCGAGAGCATGTTCATCAACGTCAGTACAAATTACTTTCCAGCCATACTCAACCAGTTGCCTTGTCCAATAACCCCCTTCTGTCCCGATTTCGAGAGCCACAGAAGGGCTTTGAGCAGCCCGCAACGCTTTGTGAAAGGCGTTCTCTTCGATCGCATGAATATACTGTCCCCATTTGGTATTGTGTCTCACGTTCTCCCAAAACGTGAGAGGGTTTGCGGGTTCCATGCGTTCAGTGCCGGAGGTGTTGAACATGTTTTGATTTATGAAAGAACATCGGAGTAGCTTGCAATCGCGGATTCGTACTCCTTTGCCACCTCTCCGGTTTCACGGTTGGTGACTGTCAAAGCAAATTCCAGCGATCGGAGTTTGCCGGCACACGCGACAGCTTTTGCATATCGTTCGGTTACTGAAAGCTGCTTTTGCAACCCGGTCGTCACCGTTGCGACACCTGTGCACAGGGCGATGAAGCCGCAGGTCAGCTTCCATGCCGGTGCCCCCTGCCCGATAATCGGGCCTATCGAGGCAACAGTGGCGGCGATGACCGTGCTCAGCGCACCTGCGACAATTCCCGTTGTCGAGTACCGGGAATTCTTCTTTTTGAGACCGGCGGATTGCGTTTCTGCTGTACGAATGCCTTCGCGAATGCGTTCGAGAAGTGCCGAGCGAGGGTCGGGGGAGTGTTCCATGACTCTGCCTCCAAGCTGGTTGTACATGAATGCTATGTAATCTGCGAGATCTCTGTCAGAAGGTGCCTCCGGTTCCAATAGCTCCGGAAAAACACGGAACTTGACAGCAGCAGTGTTCCGCCCATCGCAAAGTAGGGGAGAACGAGGTACTGACCGGGCAACGAACTGCGGAGCACAATGCCAAGCAGGATCATCACGCCGATAATTCCATACCCGCGCCAGGCAGAAAATGCAAACATGCATGCTCGTTCAGGCAGGCGGGAGATTCTCTCGACGTTTCGATGTGCAATTCGTCTGAACATGAACCGGCTTGACACAATTGCCACTATCGCGCCCGTTGCCACCAGCAGTGCTGCAGTAGCACCGGGCAACGGCGCAAGCCAATCTGCAGCCCGGATGCAGAGAAACATGCCAGCCGCCGCCCATACAACGCCTGCAAGCAACAGAAGCCGGGAACTGTGCACAGCCGGATCGTACTTGTAAAGAACAGCTTTCAAACTCACCTGCCGTATACCTCGTCGTAATCCTGAATCGCGGCGCTGACAACTTTCAGAGCGTGGGAGCAATCGTAGATGCGTTCGATCGAGACTTCCGAAGACTCCCCCGGCATTGATTTGTACGTGGCGAAGTAATGACGCAACCGTTGAACCACAACAGATGGTACATCGGCGATATCCCGTGTTGCATCCCACACGCTGTCGTTGGCCAGAACAGCAATGATCTTGTCGTCCGCTTCACCGTGGTCAATCATGTGAATCCCGCCGATAACGCGGGCGTTAAGAATTACTTCCGAACGGTTGATCGGTCGCTCGCTCAACACACAAATATCGAGCGGGTCCCCGTCGCCTCTGTCGGCAACTCCCGACAAGTCCTTTACGCGGCTTGCGCAATACGTTCTCGGGATGAATCCGTACAGGGAAGGCGGCAACGAGGATGTTCGCTGCGGCCTGTCCACCCGAAGATAGCCCGTAGTTTTGTCGACCTCATACTTCATCAGGTCAAAGGGAGTTATTTCAATGAACGCATGAATGATGTGCGGCGGTTCCGGTCCGAGCTCAAGTCCGTGCCAGGGATGCGGCCGCCACCGGTAAAACGGGCTGGGAAAACCCATACGGGATGACTACCCTCTTGTGAACAACGCTGTGAAATTGTTACAAATTTGGTGAAATTGTGTTGCATCTGCAAGGAGTTCTTTTGAGCGAAGTTGCTTCACCTATATTCTCATATTCAACAGGATATCGCACCGGAAAAGGCTCTGTCTTGCTAATCAGCAATTCCGTTTAGATATTGAAACTGTTTGCAATAGGATTTCAGACGAATTACTGATTACGGCAGCCCTCGACAATGAATGTTCCCGTTCCCTCAATCCACCCGACCCGCGCAATCATCAACCTTGCCGCACTGCGACACAATCTTCATCGCGTCAAAACCTACGTCGGGCCAATGACGAAAATCATGGCTGTTGTGAAATCGCATGCCTACGGCCACGGCGTGCGGACCATCTCGCATGAAGTCGTACGTGGAGGCGTGCACTATCTTGGCGTTGCTCGTGTGGAGGAAGGTTTGGAACTCCGGCAGGATGGCGTTGATACGCCGATTCTTGTCTTCGAAATAGCGCCCGAGGGACAGTGTGAATGGGCGATTTCCGCCGACCTCGAACTAAGTATCAGCTCGCTTGAGCAGGCGCGGTGGCTTGCTTCTCTCGCTCAACGGATGGGCCAGACGCTTCGCGTTCATGCCAAAGTTGATACAGGCATGAGCCGGCTCGGGCTTTCGCACGAAGCAGCCCCGGAGTATATTGAGCAGATGGCGCGTTTGCGAAGGCTCGAGCTTGCAGGCGTGTACAGCCATTTTGCAACGGCAGAGGACGATGATCAGAGTTTTGCCCTCCGGCAATTGCATTGCTTCAATCGTGTACTTGAAGAACTCGACCGGCGCCGCATTACGGTTCCGCTGCGGCACATGGCAAACAGCGCTGCAACTATTACGCTGCCCGATTCTCATTTTGATATGGTCAGACCGGGGATTATGCTCTACGGATACGGCCCAACGAAAGAACTGGCATCCGAGGCTCAGTTGAAGCCCGTCATGTCGTTGTTCTCCCGCATCACGCTGATGAAGAAAGTCCCGGCCGGAACGGCTATTTCGTACGGACGGCGTTTTACGACACAACAAGAAACCTGGATTGCAACCGTGCCCGCGGGTTACGGTGATGGCTATTCGCGCATGCTGACCAACAAAGCCGAGGTTCTCATCCGCGGAAAGCGCTATCCCGTTGTCGGAACAATCTGCATGGATCATTGCATGATTGATGTCGGTACTTCGGGCGAAGTCCGGCTTGGCGACGAGGTGACCCTGTTGGGCGGAACGGGAGACGAATGGATCAGCGCGTGGTCGATTGCAGAACAACTCGGCACTATTCCTTACGAGGTAACCTGTATGGTCAGCGCCCGTGTTCCCCGCACGGTGCTTTCTTGATACTCAGGCTCGCTTTGATTACCATAGTACGCTCCCATCAAGTAAAATCCCTGTGAGTTGAACCCGTGGTTGTTCTTGGAATAGAAACATCATGCGATGAAACATCGGCAGCTGTGCTTGAGAATGGTGTCGTGAAATCCAACGTCATCTCTTCGCAGTTTGTGCATGCAAAGTACGGGGGCGTGGTTCCCGAACTCGCGTCACGTGCCCACCAACGGATGATTATTGACGTGGTGGAAGAGGCGTTGCAACGAGCCGGAATCTCGAAGGATCAACTCTCCGGAGTTGCCGCGACGCAAGGTCCGGGGCTTGTCGGAGCGTTGTTGGTGGGGCTGAATTTCGCCAAAGCAACGGCTTACGGACTGAACATTCCCTTCGTCGGTGTCAACCATATGGAAGGGCATTTGTACTCGGTGTTTCTCGAGGGGAGGGTTCCTTCGTATCCGTTCGTCTCGCTTATTGTTTCGGGGGGGCATTCGATGCTGGTGCATGTACGCGAGCCCTTTCAGCATGCGATTCTCGGACAGACACGCGATGATGCCGCAGGCGAAGCATTTGATAAGGTTGCGAAAATGTTAGGGCTTGGCTACCCGGGGGGACCTGTGATCGACAAACGAGCAGTGCCCGGCAATCCCTCAGCCATCAAATTTCCCCGGACGTTTCTCGAAGAAGGCTCGTTTGATTTCAGCTTCAGCGGCGTGAAGACTGCCGTCCTTTACTATTTGAAGAAGAACAATCTTCTCGACACTACAACTTCCATCAGTGCAGCGTTGATGGCCGACATTTGCGCAAGTTTTCAGGATGCAGTTGTTGATGTGCTTGTTGGTAAAACATTGTTCGCCGCCGATGAAATGAATGTCAAAGATATAGCGATTGCAGGCGGCGTTTCGGCAAACTCACGACTGCGAAAGAGAATGTCGGAAGAATGTGAACGGAAAGGCTGTCGCCTCTTCTACCCCAAACTCGAATACTGCATGGACAACGGCGCTATGATAGGGTATGTTGGTTGGATGAAACTTGTGCGAGGTGAGACGTCGCCGTATGAACTCTCTGCAGTCGCAAACCTGGAACTTGCCTGATGCACGAATTCCTCGAACGCTACAAATACATCCTGCTTGCGGCGGTGGTGATAGCAGGGGCAGTCTTCTCGTATCTCTTCGGTTCGCATGCATACGAAACAAACAAGCAATCCGGTTTTCCGCTGGATGATCCGTGGATTCACCTGCAATTTGCGAAGAATCTGTACGAGTACGGCAGCTTCTCATACTACAAGAATGAAATGGTTACCGCCGGCTCAACATCGCCGCTCTATACCATCCTTCTTGCCATCGGCTTCTTCTTCACCTCAAACGAAATGATGTTGAGCTACGTGCTCGGCGTGGGGTTTCTCGTGCTCGCCGCGTTCTTCATATTCAAAATCGTTTCAGAGCTTCATTCGAAGGACTCGTCCTCCGGCTCTATTCTGTTGGGATTAGGCGCTTCATTGTTGCTTCTGCTTGAGCCTCGCATGCAGTGGGCTGCGCTTTCAGGAATGGAGACGACGCTGTTTATGTGTGTATTGCTTGCCACTCTGTACTTCTATCATGCGAGGCAAGCAATTGCGTTTGGCGTTGCAGCGGGATTACTGGTGTGGACGCGCCCGGAAGCGGTTATACTCTTCGCGGCCATAGCGCTTGATGTGATCTACCATTCACTGTGGGTCTTATCACGAAAAACCAAAAGGAAATCCGACAAAACTGTACCGCCATCTTCTGCCTGGCTCAAAACGCCTCTTGGTATTGCGGCGCTGTTCTCTGTTATTTATGCCGGATTCAATCTGTACCTGTCCGGTTCAGTCTTCCCCAATACATTTGCGGCCAAGCTGAAATATTATGGCGCAGGCACTTCCGCCAACTTCCCGACACACGTATTCCATTTTCTTGTTGACGGGCAGATGATGCTGATTGCGGTGTTTGCCGGAATCGGCATTGCAGTGGTGTTGTTTCGGGCTTTCAAGCGTGAGCAGCAGTCTCATCTTACCGTCCTGCTGTTTTCATTCGGGTTGTTTCTCGCATACTGGTTGAAGCTTCCTTATTTGTATCAAGAGGGGAGATATATGATGCCGCTCGTACCGTTTGTGTTGATGCTCGGCGTGTTCGGATTGCAGACTGCAACGGCAGCGAGAAAGGGGCTGTTCAAGTCGATCCGCCCCTCAAGGGTTCTCGCTTTTCATACAATATTTTTCCTGGTCATAGGAACTCAGTTTGCCAACGCGTCGTTGGAGAAACGAAACGACTATGCCGGAATGTGTCTCTACATCAACGACCGGCAAGTACAAACGGCCAAATGGTTGCGCGACAACACGCCGGAAGATGCAATTATCGGCACGCACGATATCGGGGCCATTGCGTACTACTCGGAACGCAAGATTGCCGATATGGTTGGACTTGTGTCGCCGGAGATGATCGAACGGATTGGCAGCCTGAACAAACTCCACCAGTTTCTTGTCGAGAAGAATGTTTCCCATATCGCCGTGCTGCGCAACTGGTTCGAGATTGCGAATCAACAACCGCAGTTTCAGACGGACGAACGTGATCCGGAAATCATGGAAGTATTTCTCTTCGACAGGCAACAGACTCATTTTACGCCTCAGGAAGCAAGCCGAATGATCGCCGTAGCGGGCCAATATCTGTACCAGAATCAGTTCAACGCTGCAATGGATCTCCTCGGTCGTGCGCTCTCTGTTGATCCGCGGAACTCCAAGGCACATCATTTCCTCGGCATTGCCCTTATGATGTCGGGAAGATTCGACGAAGCAACGCGTGAATTTGACACCGCCCTGCGAATATATCCGGAGTATCTGGATGCGAGAATCGGTTTGGCGCAGGTTGCAGCCAGCCGCGGGGACTCCTCAAGCGCAATCATCCAACTTGAAACCATCATGAACGAGCATCCTGAATATCCGAAAGTCTATCAGGCGCTCGCTGACGTGTACGCAAAATTCCGTCTCGACAACGGGAAGGAGCGTCTGTACGTTCAGCGCTATCAGGAGCTTATGAATTCGAAGCAGAAATCAACCGGAGGGGGAAAGTAGTTCGTGTCAAAGATCGTCAAGATTGTTGCAGCCTTCGTTGCTGTGCTTGTTCTTGCTGCTGCCGCACATCTGTACAATATCTTCTACGGTGAAAACACGTTTGCCGGACTTGAAAAGAGAAACATGTACGTGATGAAAGGGCAGACGTGGGACCAGGTTGTTGATTCGTTGGAATCCCAAGGTATCATACGCAACAGGGAATGGTTCGATTTTGTCGTCAGAGTCTTGAACAAGGGGAAGCAGACGCATGTCGGCAAGTACGAGTTTACAAGCGGGATGTCGAATGTTGAACTGTACAACGCGATGCGGACGGGAAGCGGCATTGTTCCGATATCAGTCACGCTGCGGGAAGGCCGCCGCGCAATTGTGTTTGCCCGGGCGTTTCACAGGATGTTGGGGTCTGACACCGTTCGCTTCATGAACCTTGTGCAGGATGCGGCGTTTGCGCGTTCCCTTGGTGTCGATGCAAGTACGCTCGAAGGCTACCTCTCGCCAAATACGTATCGCTTCAACTGGCAGGCTGATGAAGAGGATATCATCAAGCGACTTGTACAGCAGACGCTCAGCGTGTTCAATGACTCTCTTCTTGAGCGATCTCGCGAACTCAGAATGTCTGTTCACCAGGTTCTTACGCTTGCATCAATCATCGAGGGGGAGGCATTTCTTGACGAAGAGCGGGCCACGATATCCGGCGTCTATCACAACAGGCTGCGCAAAGGGATGAAACTTGAGGCAGATCCAACGATTCAGTTCATTATTCCGGACGGGCCGCGTCGATTGTTGTACAGGGATTTGCAAGTGAGAAATCCTTACAACACATACCTGAACTACGGATTGCCCCCCGGACCAATCAGCAATCCACGAAGGGCTTCCATTGTTGCCGCCTTGTTTCCTGAGAGTCATGACTATCTTTTTTTTGTGTCCAACGGACGAGGCGGACATTGGTTTGCTAAAAATTATGCGGACCATTTGAGTTATGTGAGGAGGTTCAGAAGGGAGAGGGCCGAGCAGTTGCGTAATCAGCAATCGGGATAAAAAAGGGGTGTTCCGGCAATCACTCTCACGTCACCACCCACCATCAACGACGTCTCCACATCACCGATTCCGGAACACCCAAATGCAACTTGAAATTGCTATATTTCAGATGTCTCAACAACTATAACCCCATCCGTTCTGAAAGAGTTCCGCCAACAAGAAGAATGGTCAAAAAATTTCTCTTCTCCATTGTTTTCGTATCCTTGGCGATATTGTTGGCTTGCTGCGCAGGACAAGTTCCTCCTGGTGGAGGGCCGCCGGATACAACCCCGCCGACTGTTATGTTCACCGATCCCGACACGAACTCTGTCAATGTTCAAACAAACAGAATAGTTCTCGAATTCAGCGAATATGTTGACCGGCGTTCGGTAGAGGAATCGATTTTCATATCACCCTATCTCGGTCAGCTTGAATTTGATTGGAGCGGGAGAGAGGTTGAGATATCTTTCACGGAACAACTGAAACGTAATACAACCTACGTCGTGAATCTCGGAACTGACATCGTCGATATTCGGGCTCGCAACCGCATGGAAGGAGGATTTACTCTCGCTTTTTCAACAGGTGAGACGATCGATCAAGGCATGATACAAGGGAGAGTATTCGATGATAAGCCGGAAGGCATCATGATGTTCGCCTACGCGCTCGGAGATATTGATCCCGACACACTTGATCCGAGCACAACGAAACCGGATTATATCATGCAGACAGGAACGAACGGGCGCTTCACCTTCTCGAACATCCGCTTTGATGCATACCGGGTTTTTGCGGTTAGGGACGAGTATCGAAATCTCATCTACGACAAACAAATCGATCAGTTTGGAGTGACAACGGGCGATGTAACGCTGAATGATACCAACCCGCGTGCGTCGGATCTCTGGTTCCGGCTTTCGGCGGAAGACACGGCCAAGCCGTTTCTGACGCGTGTTGTTCCTCAGACACAAACCCTTTTACAGGTTCGATTCAGCGAACCGTTGGATACCGCCTCGTTTACCCGATCAACAATGATATTGCAGGATACGCTGACGTTGCAGCCGGTGGATATCCTCCTACGGTCACTCGACCGTTCCGATTCAACCACGGCGTTGGTGATTACGTCCGTGCCGCTCGACAGCGGGCGTGCATACCGACTGTCCGTCAGGAACGTGAAAGACAGGGTAGGTAATGAGATTGATACGGTGAATGCGAGCTTTGATTTTCTCGGCGTGAGCACGCCGGATACGCTTGCACCGCATTTGCAGGTTGTCGGGCTGCGTGA
>JAHBUR010000029.1 GCA_019637975.1 Bacteroidota bacterium
TGTTGCGCCGGAGTTCGAACACTTCCTCCTTCGCTTCTTTGATATTCTTGCAGATGCCCGTCCCGACTTCGATCACCGATTGATGCATTTCCGGCTTCACACGTTCTTGCAGGCGCAACTTTCCTTTGGCAATAATCTCGGCATTAATATGCGAGCGCAGGTCGCGCGTAATCGGATCAATCGTCTGAAATTCTTCTTCAATCCCCAGCGTGAAACTTGGCCGCATGGTCGTCTCTGCTTTCTTGCGCTACTTGGTGGATGTTTTCGAGGATGATTTCTTTGATTGCTTCTTGTCGGAAACGCCATTCAGAAAAGTTGCCCAACGGTATTCTGTTACCTCTCGGTTATTGTTGAGCGCAGTCTTGATGGCAAGCTCGGCCATGGCGTTGACAATCCAGGTGAAATTCTCCGCACCGACAGAGTAGTAATCAGCGTCAGGCGCGGGGTTCAAAAAATCAATTGCGTAGGGAATGCCGTCGCGCACAGCAAACTCCAGAGTATTCATGTCGTATCCCAACGCCCGGCAAATCGTCAGACAATCCTTGATGATGCGACGTTCAAGTTCAGGCGCGGGTGGAACGTTCGGAAGAACGTAGCGCATTTCGTGCGGTTGCTTCGGGTCGTAGCGCATGATGTGGACTTTCTCCTGCCCGATGCAATAACAACGGTAGTACTCTTCAAACTCAATCCCCTCTTGCAGCGTCATGACGAGGTCAGCGGTTTGGTGATAGAAGTGGAAGAAATCTCCTTCATTGTGACATTTGTACACGTGCTTCCATCCGCCGCCGCTGTACGGTTTGAGAAATGCAGGGAAGCCGACATACTCGAACACCTCTTTCCACTCCAGCGGATAGCGGAGATTGCGAAATGACTGGGTTGTGGTTTCAGGAGGATGTTTGTATGACGGCAACAAGACGGTCTTTGGAATTGCAATGCCGATCTTCGACATCAACGCGTAGTTGAAAAACTTGTCGTCGGCACTCCACCAGAACGGGTTATTGATGACCGCCGTCCCATGAATCATCGCGTTCTTCAGATACGCCCGATAGTACGGGACATCCTGCGAGATGCGATCGACGATCACATCATATTTCTCGGGTGCCGCCATCTTTGTAATGCCTACGTCAACAAATTCGGCAACGACTCCCTGATTCATTTCATTGATACGTGCAACCACTGCACCGGGAAAGGTATTCTCCATCCCGAAGAGAAAACCGACGCATTTCATGCTGACTCCAAATTGTAGTGTGTATAGCTCACCGGATGCACCCGGCGGGCAATATCGATGAGACTTGACCAGAGATCGTGAAGGAGCTCACTTCGAGGGAAGAAAAATTCCGCAACCTGTCAAAAGTCGAAGGTATGATAGGGAAAACACTGTTGAGTGTCAAGCAACACGAATCGCTCGAAAAACGGGTTTGGGACTCTTCAATGAGCCTTTTTCAGGCCGCGTCTTCGACCACAACGGCGGTTCCGTACGCCAGTATCTCCGCCGCATTTGCCATGATGTAGCTTGTCGAAAAGCGGACGTCAACTATCGCATTTGCGCCCAACTCGGTTGCCTGTGCCACCATTCTGTCCAGAGACTGGTCGCGGGATTCACCCAGTAGCTTGGTGTATTCTTCTATCTCTCCACCAAAGATATTCTTGAATAGGGCGACAATGTCCTTCCCGATGTGGCGGGCACGAATGGTGTTCCCGCGAACAATCCCGATCGTGCGGACAATTTGTTTTCCGGCTATCTCACCTGCGGTTGCAATGATCATCTGATGACCTTTCTATATTTGTCGGATTTTCTTGAGATCAGTTGCTCGCGGAGAACGGACACCAGCAACACGGCCAATCCCAACGATGCAGCGGCTACGCCGATAGTCACATACAGCGGCACATCGGTATCTCTGAGCAGACCATTGATAAGAACTTTCACCATCCATTGATGAATCGCAAAGCCTGCAAGCAACGTTGCGCCGACGGTTATCAGCAGCCATGCAAACCCCCGTTCCATTCTTGCATATACGCCCGCCCAGTAACGATCCCAGGTTTCTTCCGGTGGTTTTTTGAATTCCATCTCCATTGTCATCTCCTTCAATCTTTTCATTGTTGTCAGTTCCTTTTGTAGCGCGGGATGTGCCGCAAGCAGTTTCTGCAGTTCGTTGTTTTCCTTCCGCGTCAGGTCGCCATCAACCGCTTTTGCAAGCAGCGTGTGTTCGTATTCGGTCAGTTCCTTCATCACAATGCCCTTTCCAATTGGCTGCGTAATCGCTTTCGAGCATAGTACAATCTCGACATCACTGTCCCGACGGGACATTCCAGCAATTCAGCAAGCGTTGCGTACGGAGTATCGAGCATATCCCGTGCAACAATCAGCGAACGGTCATCAGGGGCAAGTCGCCACAACGCCTCCCACACGGATTTTCGTGTCTCCTTCAATTGCATCTGTGTCTCAGCATGAGGCTCGTCCGACTGAACCTCATCCAGCTCACCGGCAATCAACGACATGGAGACTGCTGCTCCTTTCCGGCTGCGTAACATGTTCAGACAATGATTCCTGAGAATTTGATAGTACCATGTATAGAATCGTTTTCCGCTTTCAAATGTGTCAATTGCCCGGAAAGCTTTGACAAATGCTTCCTGCGAGGCATCAAGCGCATCCTCATGCGAGCCCACAAATCCGAGCGCCGCATAATATGCTTGCTTCATGTATTTCTTTACGAGGTAACCGAATGCCTCCTTGTCCCCCGCCCGGCACCGGCGAATCCATTCGGTTTCCTGATCGTCGTTCTGCATTGATGTTCCGTTTCTACTGTATGATACACACAATCCGGCAGTTTATTCAATCTCACACAAGAATTTTCCGTCGCCGGATATTGTGAGTATGCGATGTGAGGGGGTTCACGGCTCCGCCCGATCCATTTGCCCTTTCAGCGGCTTCGTCGTACATTGTCTACCAACAAATTGCAAACAGCCCTTTGGAAGCGGATACCGACCATCATGTCTATTGAACGATTTCATACAGCCGGAGTCGCCGACTACTCACTTGAACGCGACAGAATAAAAATCCCCGACGACTTCAGGTGGGATCTCACAGCCATCTATCCTGATGATGCAGCATGGAAGAACGCAAAACAGCGTTTCATTGCAGAGTTGCCGGAGTTTGAACGCTATCGCGGAACACTGACTGAGTCGGCACAGACGTTGTTTGCCTGTCTCGATCTTGCAAGCAGGTTGGGGAAAGAATACACCCGCCTGTATTGCTACGCCAGCATGAACTCCGACCTTGACACACGCAATGCGGCTTATCTCGGGATGGAACAAGAAATGAGCGCTTTGGGGGCGGACTTCGGTGCAAAGTCGTCGTTCATTGAACCCGAAATCCTGAAAGTCGACAAGTCAACGATCGACGCGTTCATCGCACGTGAGCCGAAGCTGGAGATCTACCGACATAATCTGTATGACACGCTCCGCAGGAAAGAGCATACCGGAAGCGAGGGGGAAGAGAAGATCATCGCCGATGCCGGACTCATGTCCGATGCCCCGGGAAGTGTGTACAATATTTTCTCGAACGCCGACTTTCCGTTTCCCGAAATCGAGTTACACGACGGCAAGAAGGTAAAGCTTGATCAATCGGCGTTTGCGTTGCACAAAAGCGATGCCCATCGTGAGGATCGCAAGAAGATATTCGCCGCATACTTCGGCAAGCTGAATGAATTCCGCCGGACATTCGGGACGAACCTGTTCGCTGAAATCAAGAAGAACATGTTCTTCATGCGTGCCCGCAAATATCCTTCGTGTCTCGAACACGCTCTCGACGGCGGGAACATCCCCGTTGCGGTGTACAAAGGACTGATCGAAAATGTCAACGCCAATCTCGACACCTTTCACCGTTATCTGAGCCTTCGCAAGAAACTGTTGGGCGTTAACGAACTGCATTACTACGATCTGTACGCCCCGCTTGTCAAGGATATCGATCTCAAATACCAATACGACGAGGCATGGAAACATGTTCTTGCTTCTCTAACTCCGTTGGGCGGCGAGTATATCAGTGTCTCACGGAAATGTTTCGACGAACGGTGGGTTGATGTGTTTCCGAACGAGGGAAAACGTTCCGGCGCCTACAGCAACGGCGCCGTGTATGATGTTCATCCGTACATCCTGCTTAACTACAACGGCAAATACGACGACGTCAGCACGCTGACGCATGAACTCGGGCATACGATGCACAGCTATTTCTCCAACAAGCATCAACCGTACCCGACCTCGCATTATTCCATTTTTGTGGCGGAAGTTGCGTCGACCTTCAATGAAGCGCTGCTGATGGACTATATGCTGAAAACGATTTCGGACCCCGACATTCGATTGTCGCTGCTGGGCAACTATCTGGACGGTATCCGAGGTACGGTATTCCGTCAGGTTCAATTCTCGGAGTTCGAGCTCGCGGTTCATGAGCGGGCGGAAAGAGGCGAGGCATTGACCGGCGATGCATTCAGCGAGTTGTATGACTCGATTGCCAAGCGCTACTACGGTCACGACAAAGGTGTTTGTGTAGTCGATGACATGATGCCCATTGAGTGGGCACACATTCCGCATTTCTATTATCACTTCTATGTGTATCAGTACGCTACGTCGTTTACCGCTTCCGCTGCGCTCTCCGAACAAATCCTTGCCGGCGACATCGAAACAACGAAACGGTACATGCAATTGCTTTCCTCCGGCGGGTCGGACTACCCGATCGCGTTGTTGAAGAAGGCAGGTATCGACATGACTACATCCCTTCCTTTCGATCTTACAATAAAAAAGATGAACCGCGTAATGGATGAGATCGAACAGATTCTCGGAAAGAAGTCGTAACCCGCAAGCACAGAAATCTTGCAGAAAAGGGCCTCTCAAGGCCTTTTTCATTGTTTCTATTTCGCAACCATCACGGCGATTCATTCGTATAAGAGGCGGCGTTATTTTCTCATCCCTGTGGTCTCCGACAATAATCCACTACACAGAAAGGCTTCACTATGCGACGTTCTACACTAATCTTCATTTTGCTCTCCACGGTATTTCTTTACGGCTTCGCTCAGGAACGCGACCGGGGAAAAGTTCCGGACAAATGGAAATGGAATCTCACCGACCTGTATTCCTCGGACGACGCATGGAAACAAGCACGTGAACGTTTTTCGGGGGAGTATCCGAACGTTGAACAGTTCAAAGGCACTCTCTCTTCGTCGGCGCAACAACTCCTCAAATGTCTTGACTTCACATTCAATCTTGCGAAGGAGTTCAACCGACTGTATATCTACGCTCACCTGAATTCCGATCTCGATACACGCAACTCGAAGTACTTGGCAATGGTGCAGGAAATGGGACAGCTCGGGGCAGACATGGGAGCCAAATCGGCATACATCGAACCCGAAGTCCTTGCTATTGATCCTGCTACGATTGCGTCATGGGTGAAGCAGGAAAAAGGCCTCGCTGTGTACCGCCAATACCTCGACGATATTCTCCGCCGGAAAGCGCACACGGGAACAGAGGGTGAAGAGAAGATTCTTGCCGATGCGAGCTTGCTTTCCGATGCAGCGTCCAACACATACGGCATCTTCACGAATGCGGACTTCCCCTACCCTGAGGTTCAACTGAGTGACGGCAAGACGGTAAAAATCGACAAGGCTTCATTCGAGTTGTACAGGGCAGGAACGAACCGGGCGGACAGGGCCATTGTATTCAGGAAGTTCTTCGACACGATCAATCAGTATCGTGGAACGTTCGGCACGATGATGTACGGCGAAGTGAAGAAGAACATGTTCTACGCGAAAGCGTCGAAGTACAACAACGCCATGGAACGGGCGTTGAACGGGGCAAACATTCCTGTTCAAGTGTACACAAGTCTTGTCGAGAACGTCAACAACAATTTACGCACACTGCACCGCTATCTGAATCTCCGCAAACGAATGCTCAGCCTCGACACATTGCATTATTACGATTTGTATGCGCCGCTGCTGGCG
This sequence comes from Bacteroidota bacterium, assembly GCA_019637975.1. Classification (NCBI taxonomy): domain Bacteria; kingdom Pseudomonadati; phylum Bacteroidota; species Bacteroidota bacterium. The sequence continues at coordinate 5,991 of JAHBUR010000029.1, forward strand.
AACGTCGATCTTTCCTACACGCCGGAAGAGGCTGAAAGACTTGTGCTTGCCTCGCTTGCCCCGCTCGGCAAAGAGTATGTAACTGTTGTGCAGAAAGCGATGAACGAGCGTTGGATCGACCTGTATCCGACGGAGGGCAAACGATCGGGAGCGTATTCGCAAGGCGGGGCATACGACGTTCATCCGTATATGCTTTTGAACTACAACGGAAAGTACATCGACGTTCGAACGCTGACGCATGAGTTGGGCCATACAATGCAAAGCTATCTTTCAAACAAGGCGCGGCCGTTTCCGACCGCGGGCTATCCGATCTTCACCGCCGAAGTTGCCTCGACATTTAACGAGGCATTGCTGAACGACTACATGCTGAAGACAATCAAGGATGACAATGTCCGTCTTTCCATTCTCGGCAGTTATGTGGAAGGAATGAAAGGAACATTCTTCCGGCAGGCGCAGTTCGCCGAATTCGAAATGCGCATACATGAATTGGCCGAGAAGGGCGAATCGTTGACGGGCGATAAGCTGAACCAACTGTATCTTGATCTGACACGCAAATACTACGGACACGACAAAGGCGTTTGCGTCGTCGGAGATGAGATCAAAGCAGAATGGATGTACATCCCCCATTTCTACTACAACTTCTACGTATACCAATACGCCACTTCGTTTACGGCCTCTGCTGCACTCGTCGAGCCGGTACTGGCAGGCGACAAGCAAGCAACAAAGCGGTACATGGATTTTCTTTCGGCAGGTAGTTCGGACTATGCAATCAATCTGCTGAAGAAGGCCGGCGTGGATATGACGACATCCCAGCCATTCACCATCACGATGAACAAGATGAACAAAGTGATGGATGAAATGGAGAAGCTGTTGACGAAGATGAAGAGGTAGCTAAACACAACAAGGCTCATTGGTCAATAATCACCTGAGTATTTTGGGGGATTGCTGACCAGTGGGCCGGTCTTCACCTACGAACTTGACATACCACCTATCGCCGTCATCAGAGACAAAGAATAGATCTTCCTCGCCAACCTGCCAGCGTTTCATCGTTTCTCTTGTTTGATTCCTTTTCCACCATCGCGGATGCAACTCGGACACGTGAACGACAATGACATCCGGCTCAACATCTGTGAACATTGGATAGTAGGGTGAGAACTTGAATTCTCCCGGCTTCCAGATAGCCAGTGCATCGCCTTCAGGATCGAACGACACCCGCGTCACTTTGCGTTCCGAAGACATTGAATTCAGCTTTTCCACCAGACGGCTACGTTCGCTCCCGCTAATATACGTCCCCGCGGGATCCATGGTCATTCCGATCCAGCGTATACTGTCCGGATATCGCGTCGGGCTGGAAATGAATCCCAATCCGTGAGCCCATACTATCAATAGTCCGCACGTTAGCGCAACCCAGCCGTACCTGGCAATCAGGCGGACATCAATTCGTTGTAGCGTCTCGTGTACCATTCCGACCAGGGCCGTCATCAAAATAAGGGCCGCAACGGCAACGTATATGTGGTACCACATTTCAAGTCCTACAACCTGCACCCATCAATGAAATCGCCCCGAACATCAGTACCGGGAATTTGGAGGGAAAGAATTTTGCCGACGTGCCAAGGGCTATGGGATATGCAACTGCCAATGATCTCGTCAACGGATCATCGAAGAGGCGTTGCAGGATATTGCGGGACACTTTTCTTTCAATTTGAAACTGCATATCCGCGAGAAACCCGGTCCAATGCTCCATCACGTACAGCATATACAACACGAAGCACCCCAGCACGATGAGGATGGACAACGACTCACTCACAGACGGAAATTGCAAATACTTCCTCTGCTTCACCCACACATATCCAAGAGCAGCAACAACGAAAATCAATCCATACGGATGAACGAGAGGCGTTATCAGCAGTACGGCAAGACTGAAATACTTCTTGCCGCGCAACAGTAAGTACCATCCCCAACACACCCAACAAAGGGCCATCGCATCCATGCGTGCCGTGTTCCCTGCTACAATGAAGTTGGAGGCAAGAAGGAACATCGAGGCAAACGTAACGACAATCCAAATCGGGGCCGTGCTTTGTAGCAGACGCAGGAGGCCGATATAGAGCAGAATCGTGCACACCCAGGAAATGTCACGAACAAATTCCAACGAGTACGGAACGACCTTTAGTACACCGCCCAGCACGAGGGAATACGCAGGAGGCATCCACATAAGATGACGTTCAGGGTTCACTTCAGGCGTAAACAGTGTGTTGTGTTGGGCAATATTTACTGCAGGGAAGACAAACAGGCATTCATCCGCCCAAGGGATGGGCAGACCTAAACCCGCAGTTCGATGAAGAGACCACGAAGAGACAATAACGACAACAATGGATGCAACAAGAAGTCCTCTGGAGCGCAATAGGTCGAGAAGGTCTTTCATGGAAGGCGCTATGCAGCCTCCAAAATGCTGTACAACTCCACCTCCTCTTCCTTTCCCCGCAGTCTTATTCTGCCAATGCTCTGAGGGCTCAAATACTCTGTGCGGGGAAGTCTTTGCATCAAGTCGGCCGAAAGAAGAAGATCTTTCTGCAGCGTTGTACACTCCGTCCGGATGCGTGCTGCCGTGTTCACCGTATCACCGTGATAGACAATCTCCCGTTTTACGTCGCCGATCTCTCCCGTGATCACGGGGCCATAGTGATAGCCGGCCTTGAATTCTGGCACAAAGCCGTAGGTCTTCTCATACTTCTCTGCATTCATGAATATTGCGGCAGCAACTCTGAAGTAACACGCAATGCAATTCGCGTCTTTCAGTCCTTTCTCGCCTGTCCACGTCACAACCACTTCATCACCGACATATTGGTAGATTGTGCCTTTGCTTTCCACAATGGCGGGTGAAATATCGTGAAAGAAATCGTTGAGGAATTTGTGGTACCGGACGTTGCCGAGACGTTCCGCTATTGCCGTTGATGATTTAATGTCGAGGAACATGAAAATCCGTTCCTCTTCAATTGGTTGATGATACTTGCCGGTAACGAACATCAGCAGCGCGTTGTGGCCGAGCAGGCGGTTGACCTGCCGGATGAAATTGATGAGAAAGCTGGCCGCAAGCGCGTACACGATGACACGGAGGAATTCACCGTTCCACAAGAAATCCTGGAACTTCGGGTCGTAAAAAGCGGCGGCGGTCGAAGTGTCATGCATCCAAGCTGCATGTATGAGAATAACGTAGAACACCGTGACGCTGATAAGCATCACGTAGAACAGCGTCCGCAACGTGATCATGACACTGAACGAGAGCCGTTGGCGGTAGCGTGAAAACACGAACATCTCGGCTACCGACGTTCCCCATCCGAGAATCAACCCGATGACGACACCGTTGAACAATGAATGCCAGTGGAACTCGGCAAACACCAGAACGTAGGTAATGCCGACGCAAAACATCACAAGGCTGGTATTGACAATCGAGCGGATTTGATGCTCGCGCCAGGATTGCAGGCGAAACGGAGATGACATGTGCATTTAGCGGTCCATCCATTTGTCAGTGAAAGAGACCCGTGGAGCCTTCAAGCGGGAGAGAAGCACCTCGACATTCTCCTCGACATGAAGGAGATTGAGATGTTCAGCCTTGACGAACCGTTCAACAACTGTGTGCCGCAAAAAATCCGTCAACGCGTCAAAGTATCCGCCAACATTCAGCAATCCGACAGGTTTCGTCAGATAGCCGAGCTGATTCCACGTAATAACTTCGAACAACTCATCGAGCGTGCCCGTGCCTCCGGGCAGAGCCACGAATGCATCTGCAAGATCGTACATTGTGGCTTTCCGGATGTGCATGTCGTCCACAACATGAAGCTCGGTAAGCGAGTCATGCGCCACTTCTTTTTTCTTCAACGCTTCGGGAATGACACCAACGGCTTTCCCCCCATTCGAGAGAACAGCGTCGGCAATATGCCCCATCAATCCAACTTTTCCTCCTCCAAAAATGAGTGTGATGCGCTCACGTGCAAGAAGAGCCCCAAGCGTCTCAGCAGCCCGGGCATACGCACCGTTGGCTCCGGGACTTGAACCGCAGAAAACACAAATGGAATTCATATGACTGACTATCGAGGAGTTGATGGAGAGATGAGAACCGGAAAGGCCTCAAGAGCTTTTGTTCTGAATATAGGCAGACTTGAGTTAGAATGGTAGCGTGAGAAGGTTCGCCCTGCCTGCGGGACTCCCCTGAATGAGAGTCCCGCAAACTTTTTTACTTCTCGTCCGGCAATGGCTTGAGTTCGCGAGGCTCGATTCTCAAAGCTTGTTTCAAGCCCGCGTTCGGGCCGCCGATCACGGTTATCTCCACGCTCCGGATGTTATCCGGCTTTGCGAAGGTGACCGTGAATGTTGCCTTGTCCAACTCCCCCGTATCCGGCTTTGTTGATCCGGCGGTACGAATTGCCCTCGGATTGTCAACGGCAACAATCGATACGGCACGCCCCTGTTCGTCCAATGCCTTCAACATTACATCTCCTTCAGCATGAATTGTCGGGCTCGGAACGCCCGTTGCACGGAACGGTGTTGCGATGTAGCCATCTTTCGTCGCTTCAACCCGGACGAGTAGAACCGGAATGGGCGAGTAGAGGGTTCGCGTTGCCGGCATGTTTTCAGGGTCGGACTTGAAATCTCCCATTTCCTTCTGTTGCACGTTATCGCGATTGCTGCACGAAAAAACAAGCAGCGTCATCAAGAACATGATTGTCGTTTTCATGGCGTCTCCAGTTGTGAATAGAACCAACTGATTCGGTTGATGCACGTTCGCTCGAAATCGGGCATTGCTGCGTCGCCGTCATTCAGCATGATGCATTTGAGCGAGCTGGGTTCGGGCCTCCACCAACTCCCCTCAATATTCTGGCAATCGGCGGCAGGCCAGCCGTTCGATGTATTGTACGACTCGCAGTTTGATTGGGAGTTGTAATTATTGTGGTGCGGGTCGCTTGACGTGTTGTGTCCGCCGCCTGCATATTCATCCATCAATTTGAATGCGGCATGGCCGCTCTCGTGTGCCGCCGTGCCAATGTTGGTAGGCTCGGTACCGAAGTTGCCGCCGCTCGCCCAGTCACGTTTCACCGTTGTATGAATTACCGCGGCATGATCGATGATGGTAGAATTCTGCACGCTCGAAGGAATATCCATTGTTCTGGGGCTGGCGTCGAAATCGCTGATGAACCCGCGTTGCGGCGAGTAGTAGAACTGCCAGTATTTCTTCCCCATCTTCACGCCGTTGTTGATGTGATAGCCGTCGAAAATGAGCGGCTCGAGATCGGGAAGCATGCCGCGCGCTGTTGCATAATCCGTTCTGTCGGCAACGAAGCACACATCTATCCTTTCGCCCGGGGCTCCGTTGCCCCACAGCGGAATGGGATTGTTGCCGAATGGCCAGTCGCCCGCAGCAAACGACCATTCTTCCTGCTTTGAGTTCCCCTTCTTGTCCGTCACTCTAAACAGGAACGTGAGGAACGTCGATGCCGGAAACCCGGTGAGTGTGTGGGTTTCATTGATGCTCGTCGGGTTGGAGGGGAAGTTCCACGTCTTGACGAGGCCCCACGTGCCGTTGTTCCGCTTTGTTGCCGTTTGCATGCCGTTCACAACGGAGAGGGCATACTCATAGACATACAGCCTGGCCTGGCTGATGCCGTCGCCGTCGGTCGCCTTGACGGTGAAGTCAACGGACTGGTTATTTGACGGATGAAGGGGTTTGTATCGCGTCGACATCCGTGCAATCGATGCGCAGCCTGTCAAGTAGAAGACGGAAGCCGCCAGTACCGCCGCCAACATCCCGCGCCGCGCAACGATTCGCATTGTGTTCATAGCACACCTCGTACTTTGGTGATTGATGTCCCCCCCCTTTCAGCATGCCCAGTATACTTCATTCCAATAACAGACAACATGCCGCAGATACGGTATTCGACGTAACCTGTGCCTATCCTTTCAGCCACTCTGCAAGCAAGTTGTATTTTTCTATCAGCCAAGTCATTACAGGATGCCCGAACAGCGCGTCGGCTCCGAGGGCAGCCAGCAAAATAAAAGCTGAAACAAGCAGTGTAACGAGAAGCCGGAGCCAGAACTTCTTCCCTTTGATGAAATCGCTGATAAGAAAGATAAGGAAATTCATTCCCAACGTAATTGCTGCGAGCGTGATGCCCAATTGCTGCATCGGAGTATTTGTGAGAAGAGTTCCGGAAACAATCAGCAACGTTTCGAACACATACAGAACCTTGAGCCAATGCCGCACAAGAAGGTTGAGGAGGCTTCCAGGTACCGCCACAATAACAAGTCCCCAAAAAACCTGACCCAATCGTGCAATCCACGAGCCGCCCGATTTGGAAAGATTACGCTTTTCGGATAGTTGTTCAAGCATTTTGCCGATGATGCGGCTCGCACGCGACATCGTTTTCAACGTCGCCTCCGGATTGGTGTTCCTGCTGATCGAATAACTCTCCCGGAAGAACTGCAAGAGACTCTCTTCCTTCAGAAGAAGGCGGAACAGGGCTTCGGCTTTTGTATTGACCGACTCCCCGTACTGTTTTGCCACAAGTTCGCGCAACTTCGCGATATCATCAATGCCCTTCGAATGAACCAATGACTCGGCCAGTACCTTGCTGAGTGTGCGGACATCCTGCGGCCGCAAATCTTCCTTGAGAATCTCTTCCTGCGCTTCTTGAATGAGCTTGTCGCGCAACTCTTTGTGCACGTCTCCCGGCAACAACGAACTGATGATGCGCTCCGCACCGTCAAGTCTTCCCCACAGAATATCATTCTCACGCCAGACCCGATCGAGGAAGGCGCCAAAATTGCCCAATGCCGTGCCGGCAAGTTTCTTCCTGCCGTCGGGTTTTGCGCCTTCTTCTTTCTCATCAATCAAGCTTGTCGCATCTTCAGGACTTATCCGTATCACCTCCACGACATCAAGCTCTCCCGCATCGGCACTGTACAACACGGGAAACGTGATCATGTCATAATCATCGTAGAATTGATAATAGTGCCAGAGACATTCGCGGGCTCTTTTCTCGGGCGAGTTGGCAGAAAGGGAGGATTTGTGGGGATTCAGCGCCTGCGAGCAGATTTCAGAAGCCTTGCCTGTTGCCTTGAAAATGAACGACGATAATTCGGCGGCAAGCGTTGTGAGGCCTTTTTCCAGAGACTTCTGCTGCAAAAGATGTTTCGCTTCATTCATGCGGAAATTCTCGGTCGGCTCATTCAGCAGCTTTCTGATTTGCTCGGGTGTTATGCCGGTGCTGACAACGAACTGATGAAGCGGGTTTTTTTCAACCCGGGCCCGCAACGCGCTGCGAGCCCCGTTCAACACGGAATACGCGGAAGCAAGCGATGCCCGGATGTTCAGAAGTTCCTGCCGGAATGCAGTCTCATTCAGGTCTTTCAGGTCGTACTTCACCCCGATATTGTCGAGAACGCTTTCGGCATCCCGGCCACCGCCGTGCAGAACGTCAAGCTTGCCCTGCACGAACGCAAGCCGCCGCAATCTGTAGCCGAGGTCGAATTCGAGCAGAAATCTGTTCTCCGTTGCCCGCGAATCTTTCCGTTCTTTGTAGATTGTGTAGTGCATGCTTCGCCAGGCGCGCACAAGGTAGCGGATTCCTAACAGTTGATCGGAATCTTCATCCAGCCCCGATGCACGGGTGATCAGTTCGGCAATCTGATCCGTGACAGAACCGACTTTCAGGCGTTGATAGCCGCCGTATGCAATACCCTTCTTCCGGATCATCTCCGCCAGATCCTGCTCGGCCCATTTCGGACCGGGCAGTGATTCCGAGCGATCGCCTTCGTTGCCGTATTTGACATCCACTTCGATGCCGGTGGTAATGCGGCTGATGCGTTCGATGAGACTGTTACGCTGCAGAACGCGCTGCAGATCTTCACGAATTGTTTCATACCGGGGGAGAACAAGAAGCGCGGCATTCACGTTTTCCAACGCATCCGGTTTTTCGCTTGAGACTCCCGATTGCTGAGGATGTTCGGGAGCCGGCTCGATGTAAATCAGTTTTCTGTCAACCGGAAAATCAGCCTGACGTGTCATCAACGCATCAATTGCATAGCTGAAGGGTTTGTTGTCAAGGTAGCCGCCGTCGCCGAACGACCGGACCCGGAACGGAATCTCGGACGCCGAACGGTATCCTTCGATGAACCGCGCCCAGCGTTCGCTGGCAGACGTGCTGGAAGAATCGTCGTTGTGCGGCGGAACGTGTTTCACGACGCTATCAATATCGTCAAGCCGCATTGGCTCGAACGCAAACGGAAACGACGACGTGCAGCGGGCCGCAAAGGCGAGAAACGGATTGAAATCCCTCGTGAAATCGTTCCGAATCGATTCGCCGTCCTCCGTCACACGATCAACATAATCCGTCTGTGCCTCCGTTTCGGATGCCGTTGTATAGTATTTGAAATGGAAGACGTTCTTATGCCTTCTCTCGTACACAACCGTGTCGGCAAGCCGGAGCGGCACAATAACGCCGTGAAGATCTGTTGCGGTAACAAAGAGATCAACTTCCGTTCCGTAGGGCGATTGCGCGATGCGAGTACTGTCGCGGGACTTCTCCATGTCGTCAAACGCTTTCAGCAGCTTCAGATACATCCGGTTGCTGTTGAGAAGCGATTGGGGTTGCCGTTGCCGGGTCAGAGGCAGATTCTTCACCGACTCCTTGTCGTTCAACAACAGTGCGATATCTCCTTCGTCAACCCACAACTGTTTCAGGTCGTTCATCAATTGATTGTTGGCGAGAGCCTTGGCAAGAAAGATGGCATTGATGCCGCCGGCGGATGTGCCGGAAAGAATGTCAACAACAAATCGCGTCCTGATCGGATCATCCGGCAGGGATTCCCGGAAAATTTCCTCATGATTGCTGATGATCTGCCCGAGCTTTCGATACACTCTTTCCGTGCCGGACAACTGATCGTTGGTGAACAGGGGCTTGTCGGGGCGTTTGTTGTCGGCGGGGGCGGTTGCACGTACGAGGTGGTACAATTCCTGCGCGATTCCGTTGATGTAAATGGCAAGCGAAACGCCGCCGTACATCACTATAGCAAATCGAACTTCCTGGGTATATGCACAACGCGGCGAAGCGGACGGCGCGGGGGTAGACATGAAGTCTCCGGGGGATGTTGATAAAAGAACAGCAATGATTCGGGAAGAATCTTACTCAAACCAACATCGAATGTCAAGCCTTTACCCCGGACTCATGCAACTACTGCGGATATGATCTCACAAGTCTGCTTACCCAGCAGTGAACGGCGTGAATCGACTTGACGGGCTCGGTGAACATCAAGATGCACTGTCCGCAAACGAGATTGAGGCCGTGTTGCTTCGCATACGCAATCGCCTGATCGGATTCCGCCCCTTGTTGCAGCCAGATGTTGGTGATGCCTTTGGTGTGAGCCCGGGCAACGATTTCCGCAGCAGCCTCGGGGTGCACAACAACCACAATTGACGTCACCGAATCGGGCAATTCGTCGACGCTCGCGAGGCACGGCATGCCTTCAACCAAAGGAAGGTGCGGAGAGACGGGATAAACTGCAAAACCCTTGTTTTTCATTTCACGCAAGATGACATTGCCGAATTTTCTGCTGTTGCGCGAGACCCCGACAACTCCAAATGCCCTGGAAGCGAAGAACTGTTGAATTGATGTTTTCATAATATTCTACCTGATTTGCCTCAAGATTAGATTTTCTTAACCGGATTCTCTTTCCGACTCAAAATATCTATGTTGGGATTGTCACATTTTCTTAGACCGTGTCTTCGTATGGTTTGTGTAGAAAGGGGAGTTTCATGACCAGAGTCTTGTATTCGTTTCTTGTTGTCCTGCCGCTGTTTCTGCTTTCATCGTGTTTGAAAGATCATGACCCGACCGGTCCGGATCCGGAAGGGGAAACGGGAACCCTTATCATTCGCATGACGGATAGCCCGATCACGTTCGACTCGGTTCTCATCCGGATTGACAGTGTTCGTATTCACGCCAGCAACTCCGACACCCTTTCATCGGGATGGCACACGATTAACCGGACACGTGCCGTTTACAATCTCCTTTCTCTAACGAACGGGGTAGACACCGTCATCGGCAGGGCGCCACTGCCGCCGGGAACATATTCCCAGCTCCGTCTGCATATCGGTACAGGGAGTCGCGTTGTCGTTGGAGGCGTCTCTCATCCTCTCACCATTCCCAGCGGATCGCAAAGCGGTTTGAAGCTCAACATCCACGCAACAATTGAACCGAACACCACCTACACACTGCTTCTCGATTTCGATGCTGCCCGATCTATTCTCCGGACAGGCAACGGGAGTTTCATGCTGAGGCCGGTTCTCCGCGTTATAACAACAGCACAGACAGGCACGATCAGCGGGCATGTTGTGCCTGCATCGACGCGTCCGATTGTCACCGCCTATAACGCCATGGATACGATCTCTACAATGGCAGATGCATCGGGAGCGTACACCCTGGCATATCTCCCTCCATCATCGTACTTCGTCCATTTTGCACCTACAGATACGACGTACCGCGATTTCACTGTCGCAGGCGTTATTGTCTGGCCGGGCGTTACCACTCCGTTGGGCACAATAACGTTGCAGCCGCGGTAGGGATCGTCGGAAGTCCCGGTCAGGTGTTACTCCAACACATGCTCAAGCACTTGATACTCCGTGTGCAATTTTTCGATTGCGGCGGTAATAGTTTCCTTGTTGTTTGATTCTATTGCAGCCGCCAATGCGTCAACCGAGACGGAGAGTGCCGCCCGCTTCTCAACAAAAACGGGTTCAATCCCTTTTCGTTTCTCGGGCAAGGTTGCGTTGTTCAATAGGCTCATTTTCTCCTTCAGCTCTGTAACGGATCCCTTGATGTTCTCGATATTATACTCCGGTAAATAGTAGTGATACAGCGGATAGAGCACTGTATGGAATGCATCGAGTTCGGCTAATGGCGGACGCATAACCCGGACGAGCTTCTCGTACTGCGTGTGGAGTTTTTCCGCAACATCAAGCAGTAGCTTGTCGTTCTCATCTTTCACGGCATTCTTGTAGTTTGCTACTATTCGCTGCAACTGATCAACCCCTTTCTCCCACGCTTCCTTCTTGTCCCGAAAAATCCCGGGAAGTTCGGCGCCTGAAACCGCGTTTGCGTGCTTTTCAACTTCCGGCAGCAACGATCTGAGCATGGCAATATCCTTCTCCGGCCAGGCTGTATGCCAAAGCTGGAAGATGACTGCGTGAAATTCCTTCAGTGCCGGGACCTCGGCTTTCAGTTCGGCGCCCAGCTCGTGCGGCTTCTCCTGCGCTATACAAACAGATGCAACGAACAAACACCGTACTGCAATGAAATAGATCCTCTTCATTGTGACCTCTTGTGATTTTGTTAATGTGGAAGAACAGGAGGAAGAAAAGGGGGATTCCGGAACATTCCTTCGCGCGGAACGTTCCTGCCACTTACTTCTTTGCTTTCCCTTGAGCAGCAACAGCTTCCATCGCCTTTTTCACTGCTTCCGGGTCGCCCAGGTACTCCCTCTGAATCGGCTTGAGGTTCTCATCAAGGTCATACACCAGCGGCAAGCCGGTCGGGATGTTCAACTCCGTGATATCGGCCTCCGATACGTTGTCGAGATATTTCACGAGCGCTCTGAGACTGTTGCCGTGTGCTACAATGATCACGCGTTTACCGCTCTTGATCGCCGGGGCGATTGTTTCGTGCCAGTAGGGAAGAAACCGGGCGACCGTATCTTTCAGACATTCGGTTGCAGGAAGTTCTTCAGGCTTCAGGTTCCTGTAACGAGGATCGAAACCGGGAAAGCGAGGATCGCTTTTGTCCAGCACCGGCGGTTGAATGTCGTAACTCCTGCGCCAGATTTTCACCTGGGCTTCGCCGTACTTTTCGGCCGTTTCGGATTTGTTTAATCCTTGCAGTGCGCCGTAATGTCGTTCGTTCAATCGCCAGCTGTTGTGCACGGGAATCCACATCAAATCCAATTGATCCATTACATACCACAGTGTGCGGATTGCGCGCTTCAACACGGAAGTATAGGCAACATCAAAGACAAATCCCTTTTCCTTTAAGACCTTGCCGGCGGCGACGGCCTCTTCCTTTCCTTTTTCAGAAAGATCAACATCCGTCCAGCCGGTAAAACGGTTTTCTTTGTTCCATGTGCTTTCGCCGTGGCGGAGAAGAACAAGCTTGTACATTATGGAGGCCTCATATATTGGTTATTTCGAACGGTTGACAGGTGAAAGATACGGAAGAGAATTCTCGAATTCATCCCACCCGGAAACAAAAAGGTGTCCTCACAATTTTTGAAGACACCTCTCAGCATTAGAAAACAACGCCGTTCAGATAATCACTTTGTACTGGTTCAACGCTTTCATGTAGTTGGCACGCTCAAACGCCGCCGGGTCGGCAACAGATTTCTGGCTCATACTTCCCTTCATTTGTGACACGGAAACGTACTCGTGTTCCAGCATCCATTGCCGCACCTCGGACAATACGGTTGTGATGTGCTGCGGGCCGTGCTTCAACAACGCCGAACACATCATCGTCACATCCGCTCCGGCCATCAACATCTTGATCACGTCCTGGGCAGTGTGGATGCCGCTTGTCGCCGCCAGACTTGCCTTCACTTTTCCATGAAGAATGGCAATCCACCGCAACGGCAACCGCATCGCCATCGGCGTGCTGAGCACGACGCCCGGAACCACCTCAAGCGTTTCAAGATCGATATCAGGTTGATAGAAACGGTTGAATAACACAAGTCCGTTTGCTCCGGCAGTATCGAGCCGTTTTGCCATGTGTGCCATCGAGCTGAAAAACGGACTCAACTTCATCGCTACGGGGATTTTTATCGCTTGCTTCACAGCGTGCAACACTTCGAGATAGCGATCCTCAACTTCCTGCCCTGTAAGTTCCGGGTCCGTCGGAATGTAGTACACATTCAACTCAAGCGCATCCGCCCCCGCTTGTTCGATCTTCTTCGCGTACTCAATCCATCCGCCGACGGAGATGCCGTTGAGACTGCCGATAACAGGGATCGAGATTTTTTCCTTCGCAGCGTGCAGCAACTCGATGTACTCATCAGGGCCCAGGTTATATTCCTGCGATTCCGGAAAGTACGTAAGCGATTCGGCGAAACTCTCCGTGCCGTAACTGAGATAGTGATTCAATTCAGCGGCTTCATGCGCAATCTGTTCTTCAAAAAGAGAGTACATGACAATTGCCGAAGCGCCGGCGTCTTCCAGACGTTTCATCGAATCAAGCGAGCGTGAGAGCGGCGACGCCGATGCCACAAGCGGATTCCTGAGATGCAGGCCGAGATAGTTGGTTGAGAGATCCATATATTCTCCTGAGATTTCGTTGATGTCGTTCAATTCGTTGACGGTGCCGGCTTCGGCGCTTCCGGTTTTGGCGCGCTGCCGTTGCCGGGAGTCTCCGCAGCAAGTGATTCGAGCGCCTTCCATCTCGCCTCCACATCCTCCTGGGCGAGTTTCATCAGTTCCTTCGCTTCGTGCGGATGGCTCTTTGTCAGCATCTTGTAGCGTGTCTCCATGTACGCATACTCTTCGAACTTGATCTTCGGCGCTTTGCTGTCGAGTTTCAGGGGGTTCTTTCCGTCCAGCGCCAGTCGCGGGTCAAACCTGTAGGTCGGCCAGTGTCCGCATTCGACGGCAAATTTCTGATTCGTCATGCCCTTCGTCATGTTGATGCCGTGCGCGATGCAATGGCTGTAGGCAATAATCAGCGACGGCCCGTCGTACGATTCCGCTTCCATGAACGCACGAACTGTCTGCGCATCGTTGTAGCCCATCGCTATCTGCGCGACGTACACGTTGCCGTACTGCATCGCGATGCGACCAAGATCTTTCTTCCCCAGTGGCTTGCCGGCCGCCGCAAACTTTGCCACCGCCGCTCGTGGCGTCGATTTGGACATTTGCCCGCCGGTATTGCTGTAGACTTCCGTGTCGAGTACGAGAATGTTCACATTCTTGCCGGAAGCAAGCACGTGATCCAACCCGCCATACCCGATGTCGTACGCCCAACCGTCGCCTCCCATAATCCACACACTCTTCTTCACGAGCATGTCCGCAAGCGAAAGGAGCCGTTTCGCGTCGGAGGAGTTCATGCCGGCAAGCTTCTTTTTCAGATCTTCTACTCGCTGGCGTTGCTCGTAAATGCCCGGCTCGTCGGATTGGTTCGCATTGAGGATCGCGCCGGCAAGATCATTGCCGATCTCACTCTTCATCTTCTCCACGATCTCCAACGCCATCTGGTGCTGCTTGTCGATGGAGAGTCTCATGCCGAGTCCGAATTCCGCGTTGTCTTCAAAAAGCGAGTTGTTCCACGCCGGCCCGCGTCCTTCGTGATTGGATGTCCATGGCGTTGTTGGCAAGTTGCCGCCGTAAATGGACGAGCAGCCTGTCGCGTTCGCCACAACCATTCTGTCACCAAACATTTGTGTCGCCAACTTTACGTAGGGCGTTTCGCCGCAACCGGTGCAGGCACCGGAGTATTCAAACAGCGGCTGAGCAAACTGCGAGCCCTTCACCGAATCCATCTTGATCGTGCGGCGATCGATCTCGGAAAGCGAGAGGAAGTAGTCGTAGTTCACACGCTCGCTCTCGCGAATCGGCGGTTGCTCGGTCATGTTGATGGCCTTCAGCCTCGTTTCCTTCTTGTTCTTCGCCGGGCAGATGTCAACACAGATGCCGCAACCGGTGCAGTCTTCCGGCGCAACTTGGACTGTGTACTTCATGCCCTTGTATTCCACGCCTTTGTAGTCCATTGACTTGAATGTCGAAGGGGATGCTGCAAGCTCCTTGCCGTCGTACACCTTCACGCGAATGGCAGCATGCGGACAAACGATCGCGCATTTGTTGCACTGAATGCATACACCTGTCTCGTCCCAGATTGGAATCTCGAGGGCGATGTTACGCTTCTCCCACTGCGCTGTTCCGGTGGGGAACGTGCCATCTTTCGGGAATGCGCTGACAGGCAGCGAGTCGCCGAATCCGGCAATGATCCCTGCCGTAACGTTCTTCACAAAATCGGGAGCCTTGTCGGAAACGACAGGCGGCATTTCAATCTTGCTGCTGACCGATGCCGGAATCTTCACTTCATGCAAGTTGGCAAGCGTCTGATCGACTGCGGCGTAGTTTTGTTGGACGATCTGATCGCCTTTCCTGCCGTACGTTTTCTTGATCGAGTTCTTGATGGCGGCAATGGCTTCATCTTTCGGCAGGACGCCGGAGATTGCAAAGAAGCATGTTTGCATAATGGTATTGACGCGGGCACCCATTCCCGTCGCCTGCGCGACTTTGTAGCCGTCGATGACGTAGAATTTGATCTTCTTGTCGATGATCTGTTGCTGGATGTGCCGCGGCAGTTGATCCCACACCTGATCGGGACCGTAAAAGCTGTTCAGGAGAAATGTCGCGCCGGGGACCGCATTCTTCAACACATCATATTTCTCGAGAAAGAACCACTGATGACACGCGACGAAATTTGCTTCCGTGATCAAATAGGTTGAATGAATCGGTCGCGGACCGAAGCGGAGATGCGATGTTGTTGTCGAGCCCGACTTCTTCGAGTCGTAGACGAAGTAGCCCTGCGCGTAGTTGCTCGTATCCTCGCCGATGATTTTGATGGAATTCTTGTTTGCGCCGACAGTCCCGTCTGCGCCGAGACCGTAAAACATCGCCCGCACAACATCATCCGGCTCGGTGCTGAATGAGTGATCGTACTCCAGACTCGTGAATGTCACATCATCATTGATGCCGACGGTGAAGTGATTCTTCGGATTATCCTTCTTCATCTCGTCGTACACGGCTTTGACCATTGCCGGCGTGAATTCTTTTGACGAAAGGCCGTACCTGCCACCGATGATTTTCGGAAACCCAAAGGGCAATGCATTATTGATAAACATTTCGGTGACGGCAGTCAGCACGTCCTGATACATTGGCTCACCGGATGCGCCGGGTTCTTTCGTTCTGTCCAGCACGGCAATACTCTTCACCGACTTCGGCAACGCTTCAATGAAGCGTTTCGTATCAAACGGACGGAACAGCCGGACCTTCAGCATGCCGATGTTTTCGCCCCTCTTGCTCAGATAATCAACCGTTTCTTCGACAGTCTCGGCTCCCGATCCCATTATCACAATAACACGCTCGGCTGTCGGCGACCCGTAGTAGTCGAACAGTTTGTATTTGCGTCCTACCACTCGGGCAAACTTGTCCATCGACTTTTGTACGAGGTCGGGAAATGCGTTGTAGTAGGGGTTCACAGTTTCGCGAGCCTGGAAGAACACATCGGGATTTTGCGCTGTGCCGCGGAGAACGGGATTTTCCGGAGTCAGCGCCCGCTCGCGATGCGCACGGATCAGATCATCATCAATCATTGCGCGCAAATCGTCGTCGGTGAGCTGCTCGATTTTCATCACTTCATGCGATGTGCGGAAGCCGTCAAAAAAATGAAGTACGGGAAGCCTGCCTTCAAGCGAAGCGGCTTGGGCAATCAACGCCATGTCCATCACTTCCTGCACGGAGTTCGATGCAAGCATCGCAAATCCGGTTTGTCTCGCCATCATCACATCGCTGTGATCACCGAAGATGGAGAGAGCATGCGAAGCCACCGTTCGTGCGGACACGTGGAAGACAGTCGACGTCAACTCGCCGGCTATCTTCAACATGTTCGGCAGCATCAACAACAATCCTTGCGATGCCGTGAAGGTAGTTGAGAGAGCCCCTGTTTGCAGCGCGCCGTGTATCGCGCCTGCCGCGCCCCCTTCGCTCTGCATTTCTGTCACCGAAGGAACCGTCCCCCACAAATTCTTCCTCCCCGCCGCCGACCATTCATCAGCCCATTCACCCATATTCGATGAAGGGGTGATAGGATAAATACAGATGACTTCGTTCAGCTTGTGAGCAACATAGGCGGCGGCTTCGTTGCCGTCAATGGTGACGTGTTCGCGCTTCATTGTCAATTACCTCGTGTAAGAATATGAGACTGCGTAGAATTTCTTTTCCAGATATGATAACAAACCCTCACCATTTTTGCGAATTCTGTGCCATGTACAATCAATGGAATACGGCTGATTTCATCAAAAATCCGGCCTGAAATTCCAAGATTTAGGAAAATCAAGGGCCTTTTTGCAATGATGAGAAGGGGGACGCATGTGTCGTTTGCGGACTTGACTCTTTCTGAATTCTGCGCTACTATCAAGCGGGGAGCTGTTGCTTTACCCGCCGTTCTTTCTCATCTCAATCAATTCACCAAACCAAGGAGGGAGCAATGAAATTTCTTGTCGCGTCAATTGGTAACCGGTTGGAAAGTTACGTCGCAAAGCGATTTGAACATGCCGCCTGGTATTTGATTGTTGATTCCGAAACAGAGGCAATCGAAGCCATCCGCCACAACACGCCGCATGATCGTCGCGCTACTCTTCTGAAAGCCGCCTCTGCAGAAGTCCAATGCGTTGTGGCCGGAAAATTCGGGGACAGTGCGTTGAAGCTCATCCGGACACATGATATGCGCATTGCCCCCGTGCACGGCATCAACGCGAAGTCAGCATTGGAAATGATTGAAATGCGGGAAATTGAACTGGTTGATGTACACGGGATGAGAAAACACCGTACTCCGCTTACAGGAATGATGCAGAAAATAATCCCCGGAAGAACAATCGGGAAGAACCTGATAGCCGCGTCATGCAATTCATCAGACTCGCAGCGCGGCCATCATCATTTACAGCAGTACGGAGGAAGAGGACATTAGAATCGGGTAAGACAGGCTCCGCTCGTCGCAGATTGTTTTCGACGGGCGGAGTTTTGTGTTTAGAGTGCCGGCTGCTGCTGGGTAAGGCAATGCAGCGTACCGAAGCCCCACACCAGATCGACAGCATGAATGCCGATCACAGGCCGATCGGTGAACAGTTCAGACAAGATTCCCAACGCAACACGGTCGCCCGGATCGTTAAATGTGGGAACAAGAACCCCCGCATTTGAGATGTAGAAGTTTGCGTAACTTGCCGGCAACCGTACGTCATCCAGATACAGCGCCAAAGGCATCGGCAGCGAAACCACTTCCACCATTGAGCCATCCTCAAGTCGGGCACCCTCCAGCCGTTCACGGTTCTCCTGCAGAGCGGCGTAGTTTGCATCTGTCGGATTTTCCTCGCTGCACAACACAACAGTTGTCGGGTTGACAAACCGGCACAGGTCGTCAACGTGGCCATGTGTGTCATCGCCCGCGATTCCTTTCCCAAGCCAGATCACATTCGTTGCAGCGAGGTTCTCAGCAAGTACTTTTTCCATGTCGTGCCGCGACAATCCGGGGTTACGAACCTGGGTACTCTGATCCAGCAAACATTCTTCCGTCGTCAACAATGTTCCTTTTCCGTTCACGTCAATTGCGCCGCCTTCAAGCACGACGGGCTTTCCGTTGTAAGATGGATGAAAGAGACGGATTCCGAGCGACTTCGCTGCCCGTGTATGAATATGCTGATCCTTCTTCCAGTCGGGGTACTTTGCCCACGCGTTGAACTTGAAGTTCGTCACTGCAACTTCGGATTCATTCCTGACAAACATCGGCCCGAAGTCCCGTGTCCAGCCGCGATTTGTGGGAAAGCGGAAGAACTCTATCTGCGACATGTCGGCATGGACCCGCCTCAACAATCTGCGGGCGTTTGCCTCATGCTCTTTCGAGTTGACGATGATGCGGACGATTTCGCCCGCGCTCAGCTTTCTGACAATTTCCCCGAACACCCAGGGAATAATGCTGAACTTTCCGGGCCAATCGCTTTTGTTGTGGGGCCAGCCGATCCACGTTGCCTCGTGTTCTTCCCATTCGGCGGGCATGCGAAAACCGAGAGAGGCCGGCGTTTCTACTGTTGCCATTTCTCCCCGTCGAGAAATCGCTGTTCGATTCCGCGGTATGCGTCAATGCGCCGGTCGCGCAGGAACGGCCAGTTGCGGCGGACATCTTCTATTCTCTCCAAATCAACTTCGCCGATCAGGATTTCCTCCTTGTCAATAGACGCTTCGGCAAGGATGACGCCCTGCGGATCGGCAAGAAATGACGTTCCCCAGAATTCGAGTCCGGGCTCACCTTCAACTGTCTTCTCGTGCCCGATGCGGTTCACGGCGGCGACGTACACACCATTGGCAATGGCGTGTCCGCGTTGCACGGTTTGCCACGCGTCGCGCTGCTGCTTGCCGTACTGTGCCTTCTCGTGCGGATGCCAACCGATTGCTGTCGGATAGAAAAGAATACTCGCACCGCGCAGCGCCGTCAGCCGGGCGCCTTCGGGATACCATTGATCCCAGCAAATCAACGTGCCGATGTTCCCCTTGCCGGTGTGGAACGACTTGAATCCGAGATCGCCGGGCGTGAAGTAGAATTTTTCGAAGAACGCAGGATCGTCGGGGATATGCATTTTGCGGTAGATGCCGAGAATCGTGCCGTCGGAATCAATAACGGCCGCGCTGTTGTGGTACACTCCGGGAGCGCGCTTTTCAAACACCGGGGCAACAATGACAATACCCGCTTTCCGCGCAACGGCTGTAAGCGCTTGCGTTGTCGGGCCGGGAATTGTTTCGGCAAGCTCGAAGAGGGAAACATCCTCTTTCTGACAAAAGTACTGCGAGCGGAAGAGTTCGGGCAGACATACAACCTGTGCGCCTTTCCTTGCCGCTTCCTCCACTTTTGCCGCGCCATGTTTCAGGTTGGCGTCGGGATTCTTCTCAAGCGCAATTTGTACAAGCCCGACGGTGAATGTGTTGGGATGAGTTGACATGCTGATGAATTCTGCAAAGAATGTTGAGTGAATATACCCGAAGAGCCGCTGAGAATCAACGCGCTATGGCGCCAACCGCTCGACCCTCCACCCGTCACCGATCTTGCGATACACGAGGCGGTCATGCAGCCGGTTTTCGCGGCCTTGCCAGAATTCGATGCTGTCGGGCACAAGACGAAATCCTCCCCAATGCTCCGGACGCGGAATTACCATGTCCTGGTATTTCTGCGAAAGTTGCCGGTACCGTTCCTCAAGAAACTCCCTGCCCGGAATAACGCGGCTTTGCGGTGAAACAAGCGCGCCAATCTGACTTTCCCTCGGCCGCGTCCGAAAGTACTCGTCCGAATCGGCATCGGTCATTCGTACAATCGTTCCTTCAATTCTTACTTGCCGGTGAAGAGGCTGCCAGAAGAAGACAAGGGCCGCGTCGGGATTCTCCGCAATCTGCTGCCCTTTTTCACTCGAGTAGTTTGTGAAGAAGCAGAACCCCCTGTCATCAAAACTTTTCAAAAGAACGATTCTTGCCGAGGGCTTGCCTGCGCGGGTGGCTGTGGCGAGGGCCATTGCATTAGCGTCGGGAATGCCCGCCTTTGTTGCGTCATCGAACCATCGCTGAAACTCGACGATGGGATTGGCTGCTGCATCTTTCTCAAGCAGAATTTGTGCGGGATCGGACATGCGGAACGTTATGCTTCATTGATGAGGTAGAGAAGATTGTCTTCGACGCGGTACAGCATCGGCGCGATTTGAATCTTCGGATATCGCGTCCGGAGGCGCTTCGCCTCGCTCAGGACAAAATCAATTTCGTTGACGATCTCGAACATCGGAGAAAACTGCGTGAAGTGCTGCTCGGCCAATTCCCTCTCCCATCCGGCATGTTCAACCAGTCCGTTGATGAACATCTCCTTCCGCGCGTGAAGGTTCACCATCCCGCACTTATTGTGCGCGATAAGCGCAATGTGCCGCACACCGCCGACAGCAATGGCAAACGAAACCTTGAACTCGCTGTAGCGCAGATTCGCCCCGCCCGCACGGATGATGAAGGCGAAATTGTCGGGGATATGCAGATGCTTCCGGTTGTCCATGCACATACCGACAAGCAGTTGCGCATTCTGGAATTCCGTGAACGGCAACTTGAGATTATGAAAGGCAAGCAGCTGCCCGATTGGTGTGTCGCGATACTCCGTCGGTATATCGCCGCCGGTAGTGACAGGAAGAAGTCGATTCATCCGCGTTTGATTGTTTTGAATGAAGAATGCTGAGGGTTAGTATAGTGAAGAGTGCGGAAAAATCAAACACAAAAAAAGCGGCTACCCCATGGTGCAGGGCAGCCGCCGACTGATGAAGCGGGGGAGATTACTTCATCAGAATCATCCTTTTGACCGCTACGTTTGCTCCCGATTGTAAGCGGTAGATGTACGCACCGCTTGCCAGACCCTTGGCATCGAACGTCGCTTCATAGCTTCCGGCCTGCAGAGTGCCGTGAACAAGTGTTGCCACCTCCTTGCCGAGAATGTCGTATACTTTCAGCGTCGTTTCGCCCTCCCCGACAACATTGAACCTGATGGTCGTCGAGGGATTGAACGGGTTCGGATAGTTCTGCGACAGCGCAAACTTGTCCGGGAGTTCGCTGCCGACGGGTTTCACATCCGTAAGCGTCTGATTGCCGAAGTAGAGTTTCACCGGAACTTTCCAATCAATGTATGTTGCGGATTGATTATCGTTCGTCATCTTGAACTGGATTCTATCGACAAAAGCCGATCCGCTCAGGATTGTGACAAAACCGGAGCCGGCTCCGGAACCCGTGGCGTACAAAGGTGAGGGCGAAACGCCGGAGTTGAACACAAGGGCATTGCCGTTGAACGGCAACACGAAGATACGCACGCCGCCGGTTTGATTGTTCGTGTAACTGAACGACATGCTCTCCCGCTCGCCGTTACTGAAGTACGCCGGCGACGAAGGATCGAAGTTGATACCGGAAATTTGGGATGATGCAAAATGGAGGCTGACAGGCACAAACCACTCCAGAAGCAATGCAGTCTGGTTTGCATTCCACATCTGAAACCGGATGGAATCAACCGAGATGCTTCCGTTTGTGATTGTGAATGTGCCGGTTCCGCTTCCGCTGCCGGCGGCATACAACGGGGAACCGGAGGCGGCATAATTAAGCGACAGCGCCCCACTTGAGAAGGGACGGGCAAAGATGCGCACACCGCCCGCTTCAGTCGTGCGATAGTTGAACGAAATGCTTGCATTGGAGTTGAGCACAAGGCCGTCCGGAGTCGATGGCGTAATTACAATGTCGGACACAGCATGCGCTCCGTACTTGAAATGTACCGGCACAACGAACTCCGACAACAACGCAGTCTGGTCTGCATCCCACATTTGAAATCGAATACCGTCAACAAGAGTGTTGCCGTTGGTAATGGTAAAGAACCCCGTCCCCGAACCGCTGCCTGTTGCGTACAACGGCGAACCGGATGCTGCATACGACGGCGCAAGCGAGTTGCCGCTCATCGGGCGGGGAAAGATGCGCACACCGCCCGCCTGCATTGTTTTATACTCGAAGGAAATGTTGACGTTCTGGTTGTGCTGCATACTTGCAGCGCTTCCGGGCGAAATTTGGATGTTGGTGATGGCGTTTGTGCCGAAGGTGAACTTCACGGGAACGTAGAACTCTAAAATCAACGAGGTTTGATTGGCATTCCACACCTGAAAACGGATCTTGTCCACCACAACATTCCCCGAAGTTATTGTAAAATACTGACTTCCGGAGCCGCTTCCCGTAAGAAGGCCGGAGCCCGAAGCAGCATAGGCGGGCGACAACGCGTTGCCGCTCATCGGCCGGGCGAAAATCCTGACCCCTGCCGCTTCCGATGTCTTGTAGTTGAATGTGATGTTGACATTCTGATTCCACTGGACAGCAGCAACGGTGTTCGGGCTGATCTGGATATTATACACAACGTCGCTCAGCGCAAATTCGACGAGAAACAGCGTACCGAGTGCGAACAGAAGTCTTTGAAATGTGGTCATGGTATCCTCCGTGATTGTTGGTTGCAGATTGTGAGACTGCACGGCGCCTGCACAAGTCTCGTTCACTGAGGACAAATATAGGTTAGATCACGCGGCGGGAACATACCGCGAGTAAGGGATATTTAAGGCGGAAAACGCTCAATGGGGAAAATGAAGCCAGCTCCGCTAAAACCGAATCTACTTCTACCCGAACTTCTTCACTCTCTTTGCATACAGCAACAACTGCCTGTCAACTTTCGCATGGACGGTTTTGGCCGGCTTGCGAAACAAAATCTCAATCCCTTCATCAATCGTTTTGATGCTGTAGATGTGAAACGTGCCTCTTCGTACGGCGTCGACAACATCATGACGAAGCATCAAGTCGCTTTCGTTATTGTAGGGAATGAGAACGCCCTGCGTGCCTGTAAGCCCGCGTACGTTGCAAACATCAAAGAATCCCTCGATTTTCTGATTTACGCCGCCGATGGGTTGAATGTTGCCGTGCTGATCAACCGACCCTGTTACGGCAATATCCTGCCGGATGGGAATTTCGGAGAGGCTGGAAAGCAATGCGTACACTTCCGTCGATGAGGCGCTGTCGCCGTCAACACCGCCGTACGATTGTTCGAACGTGATGCTTGCACTCAGCACAAGCGGCTTGTTCTTTGCGTACTTGTCCCTCATGTATCCGGTAAGAATCAGCACGCCCTTGTCGTGTGTCGGGCCGCTCATTTTTGCCTCGCGCTCGATGTTCACGATGCCGCCCCGGCCCATCGAGGTTTTCGCTGTTATGCGCGACGGCTTACCGAACGCGTAGCCGCTTAATTCGTACACTGAAAGTCCGTTTACCTGCCCGACCACGGCGCCTTCCGTGTCAATGCGTATGCTGCCGTCGGTGATCATTTCCTGGATTTTTTCCTCCAGAAGACGGACACGCTCAATCCGCTCGACAATAGCACGCCGAACGTGGATGTTCGAGACAGTCTTCGCCTGGTCTTTTATTGCCCAGTAGTTCGATTCACGGATGACGTCGGCAATAATGGTGAAGCGCGTCGAGAGTTTCTTCTGCTGCCCTGCAAGACGTGCGCCGTATTCCACCGTTTCGGTTATCCCGCTCATCTCGAATGGAAGCAGCTTCTCGTTGTGACAGACTGTTTTGATAAACGAGACATAACTGTCGATCGACTTGCGGATGTTCGGCATCTCGATATCGAAGTCCGAGCGGATTTTGAAGATCTTCTTGAAGTCATCATCCAATTCATACAACAGGCTGTACGTGTACGCGTCGCCGATCATGACGACTTTCACGTTCAGCTTTACCGGCTCGGGCTTCAGCGCCGAGAATGTCGAGCCGTAATTGCCATAATCGGGTGGTTGTATTTCGAGCAGACTGTTGCGCAACACACGCTTCATTGTCGTCCAGACGCCGGGTTCGATCAACGCATCGATGGCATTGACCACAAGGTATCCGCCGTCGGCCTTGAGCAGCGACCCTGCTTTAATGTGTGTGAAGTCGGCCCGCCACACACCGTTGCGGTCGACAACCCGCTCAATCGTACCGAAAAGATTCTTGAATCTCGGGTTCGTTTCAAGGATAATCGGCCTGCCATCGACGGAACTATTATCTACAACAACATTCACTTGAAATTCCGTGAAGCGATCATCTTCTTTCTGAATCGTAATGCCGAGAACCGGCGGCTGTTGTTCCTCGCGCTGGTAGAAACGATGGAGATTGTCCAATACATGCTGCTTCATATCAACAAGATACTCATGCACGCTGCCCGCAGGATACTTTGTTTCCAGTTCATCAACCAGTTCTTCAACAATCGGAACTACAACTTTGTAGTTGAGTTGTTCGGCGGATTTCTTTGCTTTCCGCTCGATGTTGCGCATTTCGCGCATAACGCTGTCCAACTGGCGCTCAAGTTCAACCTGGTCTGCCTGCATACGCACGAATGCCTCTTCCGTCAAATCGCCGGCTTCAACTTTTGTGTGGAACTGGTCCATAGTGACGGGGCTGCCGTCAAGCACCGGCGCAATTTCCGGCCGCGTAACAGGTCCGGTTTGCACCTGCACGACTTCGAAGCCGCGTTCTTTTACTTTGCGCTCAAGGTCGCGCAACACTGTTCGCTGTCGTTCCTGGAAATGTTCGAGCGTTGCTTTCCGCTGTTCGTTGTACCGGCGGCTTTCAAACGCGGCGGGAATCTGTGTGATGAGTTCGGTCAGGAAGCCGCTGATATCTTTCTTGAACGCGGCGCCTTGTCCTGCCTGCAGCACAATGAGGCGGGGAACGTCGGGATCCCGGAAATTGTGTACATAGCATTTGTCCGTCAGGTTTGCCTGTTGATGTTCAAACTCGCGGAGCAGGCGTTTGATGGTTGTCGTTCGGCCTGTTCCGGAAACTCCGGTCACAAAAATGTTGTATCCGAAATGCGCCATCTCCAGGCCGACTCGCAGGGCACGTAATGCACGATCCTGTCCGATAACCTCCTGAACCGGTGCGGCATCCTCGATACTGGACACACCGAGGTCTGCAGGCGCGCAGTGCCAGCGGAGTTGTTTGTACGAAAGCCCGGTATTCCGTCGTGAAGATCTTTTTCTCATTGATCTGGATGCAGTGGTCTTTGCCATGGGGGCTCCCCGGGAAAAAGGCGTGGAAAATGAAGCCGATGTATCGCCGCTCTTCGCGGTGTTACAAAACGGCCTCCCGATTGTCAGTATTCTTTTCGATGTGCATACACATTCAACAACAAACCGATCATGATCATGTCGGCGATGAGAGCGGACCCGCCGTAGCTTAAGAACGGCAACGGAATTCCGACCACAGGCGCCAACCCGATTGCCATGCCAATGTTCATAAAGATATGTGTTGCGAAGATTCCTGTTACGCCTATTGCGACAAAACTCCCGTAGGGATTCTTCACGACGGTGGCAATCCGGACGCCGCTGAACAACAGCAGGGCAAACAGGATGATGATAATTGCGGCACCGAGGAAACCAAACTCCTCACCCGGTACGCAGAAGATAAAATCCGTCCATTGAGCCGGAATGAAATTGAGTTGCGTTTGCGTTCCTTCAAGAAATCCTCTCCCGAACAATCCGCCGGAGCCGATGGCAATCTTTGATTGCAACACGTTGTAGCCCGCCCCCAGCGGATCGGCGCCGGGATCGAGAAACGTTTCTATCCGCTTTTGTTGATACGGCTTCAACCCGCCGTGAATGGATTGAACGGAGATTCCCACCAATACAAGAAACGAAAACACAACCGATGCAGAAATAGTGTTCTTCTTCGTCATCCACAATAATGCCCCCAACCCCAGTATGCTGATCAAGAAGGGCGTCGGGCCAATCAACGCCGCGACTGCAACTACTCCGGGGGAGACAAGCGCAAGCAGGGTAAACAACGACGATCCTCCCCAAAACAGAATCGGAAGAAACATGCCGAAGAAGATCATTGCCGTTCCCGTATCGGGCTGGCGGAGGATAAGAACCACGGGGGCGATGAGAATAAGGCCGGGAATAAGCGCATCTTTTGAACGCGAGAGATTCACGTCGCTGCGCGAAAGATGTACTGCAAGCGCCAGCACCGTTGTGACCTTTGCAAATTCCGACGGTTGAAGGCTGAACGGCCCTATTTGAAACCAGCTTGTCGAGCCGGAAACCTGCTTCCCTATCAGCAGCACTGTAACAAGCAGGAGAAGCGAGAGAAAGTAGGAGGGAAATGAAATTCTTTGCAGTGTACGTAAGGGAGTCAACGCGGCAACCACCAACGCCACGACGCCGATGCCGGCGGAAACCAACTGACGCATGTACAACTCGGACATCTTTGCATCGTATGTCGCGCTGTAGATTGAGATAAGCCCGATGACCACCAGTCCGCCGGTTGCAGCCACCGTTCGAATATCTATGCGTTCAAGAAGGTACGAGGCCATTGCTCAATTGCCTTGAATGTGTTGCCCGATGGTTGATTCTTCCGTCTGGACAGGACGTTTGCGCGTCGTGTCGACAGATGCAACCGCCGTCTTCACAGCATCTTGCCGAATCAATCTTCCGTAGAGGTAGTGTTCGATACACTTCCCCGCAATCGGTGCGGCAATGGAGCCGCCATACCCTGCATTCTCGACCATCACCGCGATGGCAATTTTCGGTTCGTCATAGGGCGCAAACCCGACATACCATGCATGATCCTGTCCGTGAGGGTTTTGGGCGGTTCCTGTTTTTCCCGCAGAGATGACATTTTTCACACGAGCGCTTGCGGCTGTTCCTCGCGGCTCCTCAACAACCCGGCGCATTCCTTCGCGAATCAGATACCACGTGTTTTCGGAGAGGCTGATTGTCCGTTTGAGCGTGTCCGGCAATGTTCGTGTTGTATTGTTCACCCGGTCAACGAGCCGCGTAACTGTATGCGGTTGATAGAGTTTACCCTTGTTTGCGAGCGCCATTGCGTAACACGCCATCTGCGCGGGAGTAACTCCCAACTCACCTTGCCCGATGCCGAGGCTGACAAGGAATCCCCGCGTCCATCCCTTCTCGCCGTAGCGCCTGTTCATATATGCGGTTGTCGGCAACAGGCCTGCATTCTCCTCGGAAATATCCAGGGCAGTCGGCTGTCCGAACCCGAACCGGGCTGCATACTCCGACCACGCGTCCAATCCCACTTGCAGCATAAGCCTGTAGAAGAACACGTTGCACGATTGATGGATTGCATCAATCACATTGACCGAGCCGTGAACGTGAAGATCTTTGAACAATTTGTTGCCGAATTGGAAACCGCCCGCACACTGCATGCGCGTTTCGGCGCTGATGATACCCTTTTCCAGCGCAGCAATTGCGAGAATCATTTTGAATGTTGATCCGGGCGGATAGCGCGTGAGCGTTGCCCTGTTGAACAGCGGACGAGTCGGGTCATTGTTGATTTGGCGCCAGAATTCCTTCGGCGTAACCCCGCTCAGGCGCGAGAGGTCATAGTCGGGTTTGCTCACAAATGCGAGTATGCCGCCGTTGTTGGGATCGACGGCAACCAATGCTCCGCGTTTGTCGGTGAACAACGATTCGGCGAGTTCCTGCAAATCGAAATCGATCGTGAGATGCAGATCGTTGCCGTCGGTTGCGGGTTTATCTTCAAGTCCTTCTTCAAATTTACCGACAACCTGCCCGCGGGCATTCACGATACTGTAATCGGCACCCTTCAATCCGCGAATAGCCCATTCGTAGCGGGCCTCCAACCCCGATGCACCGACAATATCCCCTTGCGCATATTGCTCGGGATCGAGTGTTTTGAGCTGTGACTCGGAGACTTCCTTCGTATAGCCGAGAATGTGTGAAGCGTTCGCCTTCGACGTGTACGTTCTCATCGATTCGATTTGATAATCAACGCCCGGCAGATGGTCGCGATTCTCTTCCAGTGCGGCAACAGTTCTGTTATCAACGTCGCGTTTCACGCGCACAGGAACAAAGCGCGAGTACTTGGAGCCGGCCCTGATGCGCTCACGCAGATCGTCGGGCGCCATGTCGAGGATACGCGCCAGCGACGGAATGGTCTGCGCATCGAATTCAAACGGCATCACCGTGACGGTAAAGGAGGGTCTGTTATCAACAATAAGGCGGCCGCGCCGGTCGAACATGTACCCGCGAATCGGTTCCTTTGGAATGTACCGGATGCTGTTCTCCGAAGCCTGCTTTCCGTACTCCTCCCGATAAATCCATTGCAACTGAACGAGGCGCGCTACAAGAACGGCAAACAGCAGAGTGAACAACACGTACAACACCCGCCGTTTCTGATACACCTGTATTTCTTCCAAAACAGGCATCGATCCCTACTGGTATTTTCTCCGGAACAATGACATCGGCACAACAGCCAGCGCGGTAGTGTACAGCATCGAAGGAATGCCGTACGCCACAATTGACATCCACCAACCGATCTCGCTTCCGCGTAGGAAGATAACAAAATAGAGGGCATTATGCAGCAAGGCACTCGTCCCCACGGCAAAGAGGAATTTGGAGGAGGAGAGGTTGATTTCGATTTTGTTTTCATGGTAGAAGTAGCCGGCAATAAACCCCGCAAGCGATTTGCAGAGCGCCGATAGACCTAACATGCCGTCGTTCCCGCTTATCGCATCAACAAACAATCCGATCGAAAATCCGAAGACCGTACCGGTGAGTTGCCCCTGAGTGAGGGCAATGTACACAATACAGATCAGAAGCAGATCCGGAACCGCATTCCCGATCACAACAAAATTCACGACCGTCGTGGAGAAAACAACCAGCAGGAAGGATATGAAGGCAAGAAACAGATAACGCCGCATGTGGTCACTTCACGCGCTGTTCGAGGGCTATGCGGCTTGGATCGGGTTTGTGGAGAACAACAAATACCTCTTCGAGACGGGAAAAATCGACCGCAGGAAGCACACGAATCTCTTTGAACAAAGCGCCCTGATGAAGTTCGACAGAGGCGATGACTCCGACCCGTATTCCCGGCGGAAAGATGGTACTGAGCCCCGATGTAACAATCACATCTCCAATCCTGATTTCAGCAGTACGCGGCACGTTCTTGAGCAACAGATAATCGCCACCCTCCCAAGCGAGAATGCAATCTACTCGCTCGCGTTCAATCACAACGCTCGCACGAAAATCCTTATGCAGCAGCAATTGCCCGATTGCATACTCCCCTGCAGTCGCAACGACCCGGCCTGCAAGCCCGGCATCCGTTACAATGGGCATATTGTAGTGTACACCCTGGTTCTCTCCGACGTCAATCGTCACGGAAGAACGCATCGGTTGTTGGTTCTTGCCGACGATGTTTGCCGCGACGTAGGTAAGTTCGGAACGATCCTTGAGTTCAAGGAGTTTGCGCAGGCGAATATTCTCCAATCTGCTTTCACGCAGCAAACTCACTTCCGACGCGAGACTCACGTTGCGTTCACGGAGAACCGTGTTTTCGTTGCGAAGGGAGAAGTAGTTGGGAATGAAGCCAATCACATCCTGCACAAATCCCGCAGTCACCACAGCAACCGACCGGATGTTTCGAATCTGCGGCGTGTCGTTCAGCGACAGCAGCACAATGGAGACGAGAATACAGAGGGCAAGAACAAGATATTCTTTGAAGAGGGAAAGTATGTCAAGAAACTGCCTCAATATCTCCTGCTCTTGATAAGAACTTTGGAGTAGTGACTCAGGTTGTCGAGCACCTTGCCCGTGCCGCGCACAACCGCGCTGAGCGGATCTTCAGACACATGTACGGGCAAACTTGTTTCAAGGCGCAGCCGTTCGTCAAATCCTTTCAACAATGCGCCGCCGCCGCTGAGCATAATGCCGCGGTCGAGAATATCCGCTGCAAGTTCGGGGGGCGTGCGCTCGAGTGTTCCTTTGATCGCATCCACCATTGCCTGCACGGGCTCCGCCAATGCTTCGCGAATTTCCACCGAGCTTGCTTCGGTGATTTTCGGGATGCCGTTCACAAGGTCGCGGCCTTTGACCCGAATGGTAATCTCTTCCCGCAGAGGCATTGCCGAACCGACCTCACATTTGATTGCCTCGGCGGTCCGCTCGCCGACAAGAATGTTGTGATTTTTCTTGAAGAATTGGACTATGGAGTTGTTCATCTCATCCCCGGCAACGCGGATGGATTCTTCGTTCACAATCCCCGAGAGGGCGATGACGGCAATCTCTGTTGTGCCGCCGCCAATATCGACGATCATGTTGCCGACGGGCGCTTCGACATCCAACCCGACTCCGATTGCCGCAGCCATCGGCTCGGCGATGAGGTGGACTTCCTTTGCTCCGGCATGCTCCGCCGAATCGCGCACGGCGCGCTTCTCCACTTCCGTCACGCCGCTCGGCACGCAAATCACGATGCGGCGGCTCGGCATCCAGTTCGCATTGATTTTCTTGATGAACTCGCGAAGCATACCCTCCGCAATCTCAAAATCGGCGATCACGCCGTCTTTCATCGGACGGATTGTGCGGATATCGCGGTGTGTTCGACCCAACATCTCCTGGGCTTCCTTGCCGATGGCAACGATCTTCTTCGTGTTGCGATCGAACGCAACAATGGAAGGCTCGTTGAGAACGACTCCCTTCCCTCTTTGATAGATCAGCGTGTTTGCAGTACCGAGGTCGATGGCAAGGTCTGCCGAAAAGAATGCAAGTAAGCCCATAGGCGTTTCTTATCCTTATCTACTCAATGCTTGAAATGTCTGATGCCGGTAAAGGCCATTGCAATGTCGTGTTGATCGGCTGCGGCGATAACCTCTTCATCACGCACAGATCCGCCGGGCTGAATCACGCAGGTCGAGCCGGCATGAACGGCTTCGAGCAAGCCGTCGGCAAACGGAAAGAAGGCATCCGAAGCGACTGCCGTGTCGCGAACGCTCAGGCCCATTTCGGCGGCCTTCCATGCCGCAAGCCGGGCCGAATCGACCCGCGACATTTGTCCCGCCCCGATGCCGATTGTTCTGTCGGCAAGGGCGTACACGATTGCGTTGGATTTCACATGCTTCGCTACGCGCCACGCAAACATCATGGAGGCGAGTTCTTCCTGTGCAGGCTTTCGCTTCGTGACAATCTTGAGACTGCCTTGTTGTATCCGCTCTGTGTCGGCATTCTGGAGAAGCAATCCGCCGGGAACACTCTTAATGTCCATCATTCCGAAGGAGCGGGCATCACCGTTGTTCTTGATGAGACGCCGGTCCTTCTTCTTCTTCAGAAATTCCACAACGCCCGTTTCAAACGCGGGTGCGACAATTACTTCTGTGAATACTTCGTTGATCATTTCCGCCGCGGCCATATCAACGGGAGCGTTAGCCGCTACTATGCCTCCAAACGCGGATTTCGTGTCCGTGGCAAACGCCCGCGCATACGCTTCCGCAACGGTTGAGGCTGAGCCGACGCCGCACGGATTTGTATGTTTAATGATGGCAACCGTCGGCTCTTCGAAATCCGCCGCAAGTCGGGCGGCGGCGGCAATATCGACAATGTTGTTGTACGATAGTTCTTTCCCGTGCAGCTTCTCGAATATCCTGCTGAATCCGCCGTACAGCACGGCCTTTTGATGAGGGTTCTCGCCGTACCGTAAAACCTGATCCTTCTGCATTGCGAAATGCGTGACATCGGGGAAAGGACTTTCGCCACCGCCTTGCGCATCAAGATATCCCGATATAACAGAGTCATACACGGTTGTATGACGAAACACCTCCTTTGCAAGCTCGAAGCAAGTCTTTTCGGAAAGCACGCAATGCTGCGCTTTCATCTCGGCAAGCAGGGCTTCATACCTGTCGGGATTGACGACAACGGCTTTGTGCTTGAAATTCTTCGCTGCTGCTCGCAACATGGTCGGCCCGCCTATGTCAATCTGTTCAATCGCCTCTTCCAATGTTACACCCGCTTTCGCCACAGTTTGCTCGAACGGATACAAATTCACAACTACAAGATCTATCGGCTCGACGCCGAGTTGTTCCAACTGCCGGGTATGCTCCTCATTGTCTGCAACGGCAAGCAGTCCGGCGTGAATTTTCGGGTGCAGCGTCTTGACGCGTCCGTCGAGTATTTCGGGAAATCCGGTAACGTCGGACACTGTACGAAAGGGAATGCCGGCGGCTTTCAAGACGTTGGATGTTCCCCCGGTCGAGATAATCCCGACATTCATGGCGCTGAGCGCCTTGGCAAATTCGGCGAGACCGCGTTTATCAGAAACACTGATGAGCGCGCGGTGAATATGCGGCAAGTCCTCTCCTCATTTGTTTTCTATTCGACAACTTCATCGTGAAGAACCTCCCCGACGGCAAACATCCTCACGGCCTCGGGATAGAGTTCGTGTTCAGTCGCCAGCACTTTTGCGGCAAGTGTTTCGGCGGTGTCATCCGGCGCGACTGCGACTTTCTTCTGCACAACAATCTTCCCTCTATCGTACTCCTCATCGACCATGTGAACTGTTGCGCCGGAGAATTGTTCGCGCGCTGCAACAACAGCTTCGTGTACGCGCATTCCGTACATTCCCTGCCCGCCGAACTTCGGGAGCAACGCCGGATGGATGTTGATGATCCGGTTTCTGTATTCGCGGATGATGCGAACCGGAACCCGCTTCATATATCCGGCAAGCAGAATGAAGTTCACATCATGCAAACGGAGTGTTGCGAGAAGATGTTCTGCGAATTCTTCCGGCGCCGGAAACTTCTTACCGCTGATATGCTCCGCCGGAATGCCGTTGGCTCGCGCGCTCTCGAGAATTCCCGCCGTCGAATTATTGCTTATGACAACACGAACATCCGCGTTCGGAATTCTGCCCTGCTGGATTGCGGCAAGGACAGCCTGAAAGTTTGAACCCCGGCCCGATCCAAAAACTGCAATGTTCAGTGGACGAATCAACGACTCCCGATGCAAAATTCATCGAAAAGGTAATGCTATTCTGAACGAGAATCAACAAAAAGGCCAACAAAATAAGGGATTTTTCAGCTTTTTTGCTGCTACCGGACTGCGGCTTCAAGAAAGCGAAGCGTCTTCGTTGTTGAATTCAACTTCACGTTCACACCCAGCGGCAGAGTCAGCTTTTTGGGCACATGCCCGAACGGAAGGTTGGCAAGAACCGGCTTGCCGAACTTTTTAACTGCATCCTCGAGAACTTGCTGCGCGGAATGAGAAGGCTTCGTCGCGTCAAGAGGCTTGCAGTCGGTAAACTGTCCGAGCAGCATTCCGTTCGCCTTGCTGAACACCAATCCGTTCCGCAATTGTGTCAACATGCGATCAACACGGTACGGCTCCTCGGCAATCTCCTCAAGAAAGAGAATCGAATTTGTGAAGTCGGGCTGGTATTGCGTTCCCATCAGCGAAACGACAAGGGAGAGATTACCTCCGAGCAAAACTCCGCTTGCTTTACCTTGAACAAGGGATTCCGGCGCAGGTTCGGAGGGAAAGTGAATTGCCCCGATTTTTTTTGAAGCTGTGAGAAGGCGCCAGAAGAGTTCTTCCGTGAAAGGATCGATTTGATTCGCCATCTCAACCCCGGCCATCGGGCCGTGAAAAGTGACGAGGCGGCATTTCTTCCAAAGCGCAAGCTGAAGGGCGGTCACGTCGCTGAAACCGACGAGAATCTTCGGGTTGCGGGCCGCAAGGTTGTAGTTGAAGAGAGAAAGAAGCCGCGGCGTGCCGTACCCTCCCCGAACACAGATGATTGCTTTAACACGCGAATCGGAGAACATCGCATGCAGGTCGGCCACCCGTTGCTCGTCGGTTCCGGCAAGGTAGCCGCTCGTCTTTCCGACGTTCTCACCCACCAAAACACGATAGCCCAGCGATTCGAGGTATCGGACACCCTTCTCTATTCGAGACGCATCAGCGATAGGACTTGACGGGGAAATAATCCCGATGAGATCGCCCTTCTTTAGTTTGGGCGGATGGATTGTTATCATTCGATAAGCTTGGTTTGGAAGCGATTGCCGGACGCATCAATCTAACCAAACGTACTGTGAGTTTCAAAAAGTGGCTTCTCCGACGTGAAACCCGAAGAGACGCAACTTTCGCCTTTTTTGGGCGTTTTAGAAGGGTAGATTCCCCCGTTCTCTTCTTCAATTCTCAGCCAATTCCGACATAATCGCTACAACCATTCTGCAATCAACAAGTCTAATTACCTGTACACGGAAATGCATTCCCGCATGATTAATACCGAAGACGAAGAACTTGTTCTGCAAGCCAAGGCAGGCAGCATTACAGCATTCGAACAGCTTGTACACAAGCACGACAAGCAGGTGCTGGCCATTGCAGCCCGGTACGTGACAAGCTCGGAAGATGCAAAGGATATCTACCAGGAAGTATTCATCAGAGTATACCGCGGATTGAAGCATTTCAAAATGAAGAGTGAATTTTCCACGTGGCTGCACAGAATTACAGTGAACGTATGCCTGACACACCGCTCGCGCAGGAAGAGATTTGTTCATGTGCCGATTGACGGAGACGGGTCCGGTGACGGTGATCCGGAGACACACGGCGTGGAACTGCAAAGCAATGACGACCCGGCAGACCAGCACTCAGTGGATTCCGAGATCAGAGGGCATGTGCAGGATGCCCTGGAATCGCTTTCGGCAAAACAGCGGCTCGTATTCACCTTGAAGCATTTCGACGGCTACAAACTGCGTGAGATTGCAGACATGATGAAGTGTACGGAAGGAACGGTGAAGCGGTATTTGTTTCTTGCAACACAACAGTTGCGCGAAAGACTGCGGGTTGTGTATGAATAAGATGGAAGGAGAACAACAATGAACCATCAGCAATACAGGCAATGGCTTCTGCTTTCGCTGTATGAGGAACTCAATTCCGAAGAACAATCCCGTCTCAACAAGCATCTCACGCAATGCCGCGAGTGTCGGATTGAGTTGGATGAACTGCAGAAGCTGCACGCCTCTCTCGCCCGCGCCGGCTCGTTCGCCCCCGATGATGCGCTGCTGAACGATGCGCGGCAGAATCTGCGCTCGGCGCTTCGTGCCGAACGAACACGCCCATCGATGTGGGATCGGCTGGGAGATTTTGTATCCGACTATATTCAGCCAAACTATAAGATCGCCTTGGGCGGAGTGGCGATGCTCGCAGCAGGCATCCTCGTCGGGCGGATGCTCTTTCCTGCCACGCAGGACACTCCGGTTGCTCAGGTTGCAGACCGGCATTTTTCGTCAGCGTTCGAAGGTGAGCCGCGTATTTCCAACATCCGGTTTCTTGATTCCGATGCGCAGGACGGGATGATCGAGTTCACGTTCGATGCGACATCTCCCGTTCATATCAAAGGAAGCATCAACGACGAACGTGTGCAGAAAGTACTTGCCCACGCTTTGGTTAACGACCAGAACCCGGGAATCCGGTTGCGTTCCGTCAATGCCCTTTCAACCCAAGCCGAACACCATAAGCCGCCTGATCGTGAAGTGAAGGCGGCGCTGATTCTCGCCGCCCGCACCGACAACAATCCGGCGGTTCGACGGGAGGCGCTCAAAACTCTGGGCAGTTTCCCGTTCGACGAGGAAATCAAGCAAACGTATCTGCATGTGTTGATGCAGGATACCAATCCGGCGATGCGTATCGCCGCGATCAACGGCCTCGACTCTGCACGCATGCAGAGCCCCGATGCCGACTTACTGAATGTACTTAAGCAACGAATTCAATCAGATGAAAACAGCTACGTGCGCATTCGCGCACAAGCAGTTCTTGAGGAGGTTAAACAGCAATGAAACATTTCACAACGGCAATACTTCTGTTGTCTACTCTGATGATCGCGTACTCGTCTTCCGTCGCCCAACGGCAGAAGCAAACGCAATCGTTCACTGTTACAAAAGGCGGCACGCTCGACGTGTCCGTGGATGGCGGCGACATACGGATCTCGACGTGGGAAAAGAACGAAGTAACGGTAAACGTCAACGGCTATGATGATGACGAGAGCGACGTTCGCATTACGCAGCAAGGGAACACGATTCGTGTCACCGACCGTGGCGGCTGGTCGGACGGCGGATTGTTTACGGTTTCCGTTCCCTCTCATTTTAATCTTAACATCAGAACTTCGCTGGGCGATATTTCCGTCCGAGGGAAGATCGCCGGCTCTATTGCATGCGAAACATCGGCGGGCAACATCAGAACGGATGATGTTGACGGAGACATTGATTTGCGGACGTCGGGAGGCGATGTCCGGACGGGGAGGATTACGGGCAAGACTACGGTGAGCACGTCCGGCGGCGACATCGAGGTTGCTTCTTCGTTGGATGAATTGGATGTACGAACGGCAGGCGGCGATATCCGCGTCGGCAACGTCAGCAAGTCGATGCGGGCGCGTACCGCCGGCGGCGATATTATCATCGGGGATGTGGGCGGTGAGGCTAACGCTTCAACCGCGGGAGGCAATGTGATAGTCGGGAAAGTCAGCGGACAAGTAACCCTTTCGACATCCGGTGGTGATGTCGAGCTTAGCGCAGGTACCGGCACTATCAAAGCGACAACCAGTGGCGGGAACATCAAACTGACAAATATTTCGGGTTCCGTGGATGCAAAAACCTCGGGTGGGGATATTCGCGCCGAATTGGTGCCGGGCGGCAAGGGAAAAAGCAGGCTCGTGTCTGCTTCCGGCACAATTACGCTTCTCGTTCCGGAAAACGCCAAAGCAACAATCACAGCCCGGATCTGCATTCCGAGGCGGTGGCGCTCGAAAAAAGATACCTACACCATCCGGTCGGATTAAAGAAGAATCCTCCCTCCGCAGCGAGGATGATCGTGAGATTGAGGCAACGTATACTGAAACGGCGGCGGCGAAGTGATTTCGCTTGAAACAGTAAACTCGGACATTGAAATCCGCAAGCTCAAAAAGTAGTTGTCAACCGGTACGATGTAAACATCATCTAATCATACACAATCTGAAACAATCTTACGGTTATAGAGGAGATTGATCATGCGTTCCGTTTTCTGTGCCATTGCCTGTCTTGCGTTGCTCACGCTTGCAACAGCCAGCGAAAACGTTCCGGCAAATATTCAGAAGACGGTTCACGCTGTTAGAATTGCGGACGCAATTACCATCGACGGCGTTCTTTCGGATCCCGTGTGGCAGCAATTGCAGCCGGCCGTTACATCACTCTACCAACGCGAGCCCGAGGAGGGAAAACCGGCAACCGAACGGACTGAAATCTATATAGTATATGATGATGCGGCGTTGTATGTCGCTGCGCGGTTGTATGACACCGCTCCTGATTCTATTGTTGCGCGATTGACACGGCGCGACGTATTTGTCAACGCCGACGACTTCGGCATCTATCTCGATCCTTATTATGATCGCAGAAGCGGCGTGTATTTCGGGCTCAACGCCGCCGGAACGCTGTACGACGGCGTTCTGTACAACGATGATTGGGATGACAATACGTGGGATGGTGTGTGGGAAGGAAAGGCGGCAATCACTACCGATGGATGGTCGCTGGAAATGCGCATTCCGTTTTCGCAGCTCCGGTTTCGCGCGGGCGAGCGGCAGGTGTGGGGCGTGAATTTTCTCCGCGAGATTTCACGCAAGAATGAGAAGGCCTATCTGGTCTATACGCCCAAAAACGGCAGCGGGTTTGTGTCGCGCTTTGCGGATTTGGTGGGAATGGATAACCTCGAACCGCCCCGCCGTTTGGAGATTCTCCCCTACGTCAGCACGAAAGCGGAGTACACCCGGCGAGCACACAATGATCCGTTCAACAACGGCTCGCGCTACACGCCCGGTTTCGGCGCCGACATCAAGTTCGGCATCGGCAGCAACCTGACAGTTGACGCAACGGTGAATCCCGATTTCGGTCAAGTAGAAGTTGATCCGGCAGTCGTGAACCTGAGCGATGTGGAAACATTCTTCAATGAGAAACGCCCCTTCTTCATCGAAGGCTCGACGATATTTGAATTTGGGTATGGCGGCTCGAACAACAACTGGGGATTCAACTGGGGTAATCCGGGCTTCTTCTACAGCCGGCGCGTCGGACGAACCCCGCAAGGCGGCACTCCCGACAACATCAATTTCTCCGACGTTCCTTCGGGCACACACATTCTCGGCGCGGCAAAACTCACGGGCAAGTTGGGCGACAGCTGGAACGTCGGCTCCATCAATGCGTTGACGAAGCGGGAACTGGCAGACATCGATTCCGCCGGACACCGGTTCAGCCA
The DNA here is from genome assembly GCA_019637975.1 of Bacteroidota bacterium. NCBI lineage: Bacteria > Pseudomonadati > Bacteroidota > Bacteroidota bacterium. Next base: position 44,442 of record JAHBUR010000029.1, read on the forward strand.
TGAAGTTGAACCGCTGACGTACTACGGAATTTTTCGCGGGCAGAAGGAATTCGACGGCGGTCGGCAGGGACTCGGATTTCTTTCAAGCGTTGCAACGCGAAGTTTCTCCGACAACCGCCTAAGGGATCAGCTGAACAGCAGTTCTCTCACCTTCGGGATCGATGGATGGACGTTCCTTGATGCAGACAAAGTCTGGGTGATTACGGGCTGGACGGGATTGTCGCATGTACGCGGCAATCAATCCCGCATGATTGCGTTGCAGCGAAGCGCTTCACATTACTTCCAGCGTCCCGACGCAAGCCACGTCAGCGTCGATAGTTCCGCGACTTCGCTGCAGGGATATGCAGGACGCATCGCGTTGAACAAACAGAAGGGAAACTTCTACGTCAACGCGGCGTTCGGATTCATCGATCCGAAGTTCAACACCAACGATCTCGGCTTCATGTGGCGGAATGATATTTTGAACGGCCATCTTGTGCTGGGTTATAAGTGGACGGAACCGACGAGCGTGTACCGGCGCATCACCATGAACTTTTCGCATTTCCGCAGTTATGATTTTGAAGGGAACCAGACGTGGGGCGGATTCTGGAACGGCAACTACATTCAATTTCCCAACTACTACTCCATTCAGACATGGTTCGCGTACAACCCGGAAACATACAGCAACCGCAGAACCCGCGGCGGGCCTCTCACAATCAATCCGCCGGGGTATGAATTCGGCAGCTATATCTCGACAGACGACAGGAAGGACTGGGTTTTCTCGGTCGAGGGGAACATCAACAACTATCAACAGGAATCGAACAGAGGGCGGAGTGTGTACCTCGGCATCGAGTACAAGCCCGCGCCGAATGTTTCTGTCCGCCTCAACCCGTCCATGCGCATGTTCCGGACAGCCGCGCAGTGGGTGACGAGCCGCGAGGATGCAGAGGCGGCGCATACATTCGGGCGCCGCTATATTTTTGGCGAGCTGAATCAACGTGAAGTTGCGGCAAGTATCCGTTTGAACTGGACGTTCACGCCTGAGCTGAGTCTGCAGATGTACATTCAGCCGTTGATTTCGGTCGGCGAGTACAGGAACATGAAAGAGCTCGCCCGCCCGAAATCGTACGAGTTCAATACCTACGGAGTCGGCTCGTCAACAATTTCCAGACAGGATGATGAGTATGTTATCGATCCCGATGGCGCCGGCCCCGCGCAGTCGTTCACGGTTTCCAATCCCGACTTCAACTTCAAATCATTGCGCGGGAGCGCGGTGTTACGCTGGGAATATATGCCCGGTTCGACCATCTACTTCGTATGGACACAGCAACGAACCGACGACTCCGATCCCGGCACATTCCGATTCGGGCGCGACGTGCGGCATCTCTTCCGCTCGCAGCCGGATAACATCTTATTGATCAAGCTCAGTTTCTGGACAAATCCATAAGTTGGCAAAGTTTAAAAGTCGAATATCGAAACCCGAAACAAATCCAAAATTCGGGAATCAATTCTTCTTCACAAATAAGGAACAACACGATGAACATCAAACTCTCTTTCCTCCTTCTCTGTTTCGCGTTGTTGGGATTCGCTCCGCAACCCGACAATATCGAGAAAGAATTCACTGTCTCGCCCGGCAAGAAGTTGGAAGTTGATCTCAAGACAGGCGGCTCGCTGAAGATTACAGGTTGGGACAAGAACGTCGTAAAGGTGAACGGCACAATAAAGGGCAGGGATGCTGAAGATTGCGTAGTTGAGGTGGTGGAAGAAGGCGGGGGTGTGCGCATCTCCTCGTATTATGAAGGAAGAAGAAGAAACTACAATACGAATGTCGATTTCGAAATCCAGGTTCCCCGCAAGTTCAATCTCGATCTGAAATCGATGGGCGGCAGTTTTACGATCGAGAATGTCGAGGGCACGATCGAGGGCAAAACCATGGGCGGGGCACTTACATTGACAAAGCTGAAGGGGGACCTTGACCTGACAACCATGGGAGGCAAGGTTCGACTCACCGACTCCGATGTCGATGGCAAAGTGAAAACGATGGGCGGAGAAGTTTTGGTGGAAGATGTGAAAGGAACCGTCAAAGCCAGCTCGATGGGCGGCAAAGTGATTCAGCGGAATGTCACCGGCAGGTCGGGAGAAGGGATCAAGAACGAGGTGCATATCAGAACAATGGGCGGCGGGATTAACGTTGATGACGCCCCCGAAGGCACGGACGTTCACACGATGGGCGGGAACATTCACATCAGAAAGGCCGCCAAATATGCCCGAGCAAAGACGATGGGCGGAAATATCGAAATCGATGCCGTCGATGGCCGGGTGAGTGCAACAACCATGGGCGGAGATGTCAACGTGACGATGATCGGCGATGCGACGAAGGGCGATCGTGACGTGGAAATTGAATCAATGTCCGGCGACGTGACGCTGACGGTTCCCTCCTCTCTTTCGATGGATGTGGATATCACACTTGCGTATACTCGCGGCAAGGAGGGAGACTACAAGATCGTCAGTGATTTTGATTTGAAGAGGGAAGAAACAAAGGAGTGGGAACGCCGCAACGGCTCACCGCGCAAGTACATCTACGGAACAGGAACCATCGGCGGCGGAAAGCACAAAGTCAAGATCAAGACGATCAACGGGAATGTGTATTTGAAGAAGGGATAACCCCTCGAACAAAATCAGCATTGGGCAAGCGGATAAACAGTTCATTTTCTCAGTGGGCTGGGAAGCTATCTCTTTGCCGGCAACCGATCTCTCTGCACGGGCACAGTCGAGAACCGCTCTAAAGTGCAAACCCTACCGTGATGCGGAAAAACAGCGGCAGGCCCGGTCGTCCCCCGCCTGCGAGCGCAACACGAGCCCCGAGATCTGTCCCCAGGGTGAACCCGGCGCCTTCGTTTGGCAGTGAAGCGTACTCGTACGAAGCACCGATATCCAACTGCCACGGGAAGTTCGAGGGCCCCTCGAATTCCCCTGTCCGCTTGCGAAGCCCCACGAGCGGACCGATCCGCCAGATCCGATAAGCATCCTCGAGGCTTATTTCATCCAATGGAACACGATACCGCACTCCGAAACTCACATCTGTTATCAGGAGCGCCGTTTCGATGCACCCCGCCAAACTCAACCGGCTAAACGGAAACACCTCCAGGCAAATGTTCAATCCACTTGGGAACCCCAGCCCTATTTCGAGATCAAAAATCCGCTGTCGTACTGCTCCTTGGTTAATTGCCGCAACCGCTGTTTCTGTCGTATCACCACCGAAAACATGACGCCGTGTTGTGTCATTCTCCGTCTGCAGAGCAGAAGCAGCGTGGAAACTCAGAAGAGGGTCATGTTTCCCTTGTGCCCGTTTGCGCTCAGCCTTCGCTGTAGAATATGGACTATCAAAAAGGATTTCATCATCCACTTCAGTGAAAGTTGCAGGAATATGCCGGGCATAGGCTTGAAGATGCAAGAAAGCCATAACAACAAATAAGACAAACTTCAGGATGGCCATTGATGGAACTCCAATTTGTTTTCTTATTGTTGGGAGAACATTCTTTCCCTTTTCAAATCCGTCGCGTTAACGCTGCCACTACATTCTTGAATCAGATGATGATATGAGGCTTTCTTGGAAAAGGATACAGATTCTCACTGCCAATATCAACAAATGCAACACCTCCGAGGTCGGATCTCCCCTCCGCTTTTCCTTGACTTTCCTCCATGTATTCCATAGTGTGAAGTGTACCAGTTGTTCCCCGCCTCACCCATTACGGAGAAGTCATCATGTTGAAATGCATTGGCATCCGGCGCGAGACGAAGGACAAAACGCAACGGCGCGCACCGCTTTCACCAACACATGTACGGACACTTGTTCGCAAATACGGCATCAGAGTACTTGTGGAGCCGTGGCCTCAACGCGTATTCCCGGATGCCGAATACAAGCGCGCAGGAGCCGAGATAACCACCGACCTCAGTCCGGCGAACATCGTGTTCGGCGTAAAAGAAGTCTCATCCGACTATCTACTCGAAAACAAAGCCTATTGTTTCTTCTCCCACACCATCAAGGGTCAGGAGTACAATATGGAGATGCTGCAAACCATTCTCGACAGGAACATCAGCCTGTTCGATTATGAATTGGTGAAAGATGATGAAGGCAAGCGGATCGTCTTCTTCGGTGACTACGCTGGCTACGCAGGAATGATCGATACGTTGTGGGCGCTCGGCCGCAGACTCAGTTCTGAAGAAATTAAAACTCCCTTTGCCGGTATCAAGTACGCAAACAAGTACGGAAGTCTTGAAGAAGCATCAACCGCAATTCGGAAAGCAGGAAGGCGCATTGCCCGGCACGGCTTACCGCGTGAGCTTGTTCCGTTCGTCGTCGGATTTACCGGGTATGGCAGAGTCTCGACGGCTGCGCAGAATGTGTTTGATCTTCTTCCTTATGAAGAAATGGAACCGCAGGATTTACCCGCGTTCATGAAGGCGCGCAAATTCTCGAATCGTGTTTTGTACAAAGTGAAGTTCCAGAAGCCGGATATGTTCCAGCATCTTGTCCGCGGGAAGAAATTCAACGTCAAAGAGTTTACGCGTTATCCCTACCGGTACGTCAACCGCTTTGAGCGCTACGTTCCGTTCCTCAGCGTTATCGTGAACGGCATTTACTGGGAGCCGCAGTTCCCCAGCCTTCTCTCAAAACGATATATCAAAACGCTTTATGCCATAGAACGGCGTCCCCGCCTGCGTGTCGTCGGAGACATCACTTGCGACGTTGAAGGATCGATTGAGTTGACGGTGAAGACGACGGATTCGACAAATCCCGTCTATGTTTTTGAGGCGAAGACGGGCAAGACGATTGACGGATGGAAAGGAAGAGGCCCGGTGGTTCTTGCTGTTGACATGCTGCCGACGGAACTGCCGCGTGAAGCATCGGAGGCGTTCGGTACCGGATTGCTGCCGTTTGTTCCGAAACTCGCCGCAGCAAACTACACAAAACGGTGGAACGAGTTGAAGATAGCGCGTCAGTTTCTGGATGCATTGATTACACATCACGGAAATCTTACGCCGCAATTCAAATATCTCAAGAAACATCTACCGAAATGAATGCAGGGATGAAATCATGAAACATATACTCGTACTTGGTGCCGGACAAAGCACATCGTATCTTATATCCTATCTGTTGCAGCATGCGGAACAATTCGACTGGTTCGTGACAGTCGGAGACCACAATGCCGAGCTTGCGACGCAGCGGGTCGCGGGACATCCCCGCGGACAAGCGTTGCAGTTCGATATCAACGACGAGCCGACCAGAGTCGCCCTTCTCAAGAAGGCGAAAATCGTTGTGAATATGTTGCCGCGGCCCTACCAGCATCTTGTCGCGCTGGAATGCCTGAAGAACAGCTCGCACATGATCACCGCATCGTACGAAGACCCGATGGTGCGCAAGCTGGAAACCGAAGCGCATCGCAAGAACATTCTCATCTTGAATGAAATGGGACTTGACCCCGGCATCGATCATATGGTCGGGATGGCACTTATTCAAAGAATCAGAAATCAGGGCGGTGTGGTGAACAGCTTCCGGTCGTACGGTGGCGGCTTGCCAGCGCCGAAGGCGGCGCCCAATCCGCTCAACTATGCCATCACGTGGAATCCCCGCAACGTGCTGATGGCGGGCGAAGATGGAGCCCTGTACAAAGAGGATGGAAGAATCAACTTGCTGCCGTTTCATCAGTTATTCCAGCGAACGTGGACAGTGGATGTGGAGGGAATCGGCACGCTTGAAGCCTACCCGAACCGCGATTCGCTTGCGTATGAATCCGTTCTCGGCTTGACGATGGATCACACAATTATCCGCGGTACGCTGCGCTATCCGGGCTGGAGCGAAACGTGGCAGCAGATTGTCTATCTCGGGCTCGCGAACGAAGCGCTCCGCATTCCCAATCTGAAAAACATGACCTATCGTGAACTCACCGAAATGGCCTTGCCGCAAAGCCAGGGGCCGAAGAAGCTCGAACAACAAGTGGCAAACTACCTCGGCATCAGTCCGACGGGAAAGATTATGGACAACCTGAAATGGCTCGGACTCTTCTCGAAAGAAAAAATCGGGGTGGACGTTCAGACCGTTGCTGAGGTGATGATCCATCTCATGAAGCAAAAACTCCGCATGCCCGACGGCGCGCAGGATATGGTCGTGCTCGTGCACGAAATCGAATGTCACTATCCCAACGAGAACAACAG